>CANFZJ010000076.1 GCA_947451445.1 Comamonadaceae bacterium | reverse complement strand
CTTTGATGAGGTCGGGCTTGCGGCGCTCCAGCGGGGTCATGCTGTAGATGATGCCTTCCTTGCGGCGGATGTCGCGCTCGGCTTTGTCCATGTCCATCGCCCCGGCCTTGGCGGCCATTTGGGCGGGTAGCTTGTCCATCAGGCTGGACAGGCCGCCCATCTGCTTCATCTGCTGGATCTGGCTGAGGAAGTCATTCAAATCAAAGCTTTCGCCGCTTTTGACCTTGGCGGCCAGCTTTTGCGCCGCCGCCATGTCCACCCCGGCGCTGACCTGCTCGACCAGCGCCAAAATGTCGCCCATGCCCAGCACGCGCCCGGCGTGGCGCTCGGCATCGAACACCTCCAGGCCGTCGATCTTCTCGCTGGTACCGGCAAACTTGATCGGCACGCCGGTGACGTGGCGCACCGACAGGGCCGCGCCGCCGCGCGAGTCGCCGTCGGTCTTGGTGAGGATGATGCCGGTCAGCGGCAGCGCGTCCGAGAAGGCCTTGGCGGTGTTGATCGCGTCCTGGCCCTGCATGGCATCGACCACGAACAGGGTTTCCACCGGCTTCAAAAAGGCGTGCAGGCCCTTGATTTCATGCATCAGCACTTCGTCGATGGCCAGGCGACCGGCGGTATCGACCAGCAGCACGTCAAAGTAGTGCTTGCGGGCGTAGTCGATGGCGGCGGCGGCAATGTCCAGCGGCTTCTGGTCGGGCGTGCTGGGGAACCACTCGGCGCCGGCCTGCTGGGTGACCATCTTCAGCTGCTCGATGGCGGCGGGGCGGTACACGTCGCCCGACACGGTGAGCACTTTCTTTTTGCGCTTTTCGATCAGGTGCTTGGCCAGCTTGGCGGTGGTGGTGGTTTTACCCGCGCCCTGCAAACCGGCCATCAGGATGACGGCGGGCGGCTGGGCGGCCAAATTGATGTCGCTCACGCCCTCGCCCATGGTGCGGCTGAGTTCACGGTTGACGATGCCCACCAGCGCCTGGCCCGGCGACAGCGAGCCCATCACCTCCTGGCCCAGCGCCTTTTCTTTCACCCGGGCGATGAAGTCGCGCACCACCGGCAGGGCCACATCGGCCTCCAGCAGAGCCATGCGCACCTCGCGCAGCATGTCGGCCACGTTGGACTCGGTGATACGGGCCTGGCCCCGGATTTCTTTGACCAGGCGGGAAAGTTTGTCGGTAAGAGCGGAGGCCATGGGGGTGGTTTTTCAGGGGAATGTGTGGACCAAGAAGGGGTTTAGTGCGCGCAGGGCAAGCCGCTAAACTGTGCCTATGATTTTAACGACTGCGCCCCTTGCCAACGTACTGCTGTGCAGCGCTGCTGCACTGGCCTACGCGGTACCCGCACTGGGCGCGCCGCGCCTGAGCATGTGGGCCAGCCGGGGCGCGCTGTGGCTGGCCTGGCTGCTGCACGCGCTGGCACTCAGCGTGGGCCTGTTTGCCACGCCGCCGCACTTTGGCTTTGCACCCGCGCTGTCGGTCACGGCCTGGCTGGTGCTGACGGTGTACGCGGTAGAAAGCCACCTGTTCCCGCAGCTGCGGGCGCGCTGGGCCCTGGCCGGGCTGGGCGCAGTGGCCGTGCTGCTGGCGCTGCTGTTCCCTGGCAGCGCGCTGCACGCCAGCGCATCGCCCTGGCTGCCGCTGCACTGGGCGCTGGGCATTGCGTCCTACGGCCTGTTTGCCGCCGCCGTGGTGCACGCCTGGCTGATGACCCGCGCCGAGCAGCAAATGCGCATGGCAGCCGACGCGACCAGCGGTATCCCGCTGCTGACGCTGGAGCGGCTGACGTTTCGGCTGGTCAGCGCCGGTTTTGTGCTGCTGACGGCCACACTGCTGGTCGGCTGGCTGTTTGACGAACAGCTGTACGGCGTGCACGGCTGGAAGTGGAGCCACAAAACCGTGTTTTCGCTGCTGTCCTGGCTGGCGTTTGCCATTTTGCTGGTCGGCCGCAGCCGCTTTGGCTGGCGCGGCCGCAAGGCGGTGCGGGTGCTGTACACCGGCGCCGGGCTGCTGCTGCTGGGCTATGTGGGTTCGCGTTTTGTGCTGGAAGTGGTGCTGGGGCGGGTCGCATGAAGCTGCTGCTGGTCTTGCTGGTCGTGCTGTTTGGCGTGTGGCTGTGGCGCTCGCGGCGGCTGGACGGCAAACGCGCGCGCCCCACACCCCCAAGCCCCCCAGCCCCCGCCGCTATCGTGGCCTGCGATGTGTGCGGCGTTCATCTGCCCCAAGCCGATGCACTGACCAGCGCCACCGGGGTGTACTGCAGCCACGCACACCGGCAGCAGGCCCAGCGGTGACCTTGACCGCCGACCGGGCCGAGGCCGATCCGATGGCGCTGGCCCGCGTCTGGTACGGATTTATGACGGCACGGGTGATGATCGCGCTGGCCATTTTGTTGCTGCACAGCACTTTGCGGGCGCTGGGCCAGCCCATATCGACCTGGCTGCTGTGGCTGTGCGTGCTGTACTTTGCCGGCACACTGGGGCTGCGGCTGGTTGCACGGCCTAGCCAAAGCACGTACCCGCCGCTGCAATTCTGGGTTGGCACGATTGGGGTGGACGCGGTGGTGTTCTCTGTGCTGCAGCTGCTGCAGTCGGGCAGCGTCAACTACAGCCCGCTACTGGGTTTGCCGGTGCTGCTGGCCGCCGTGGTGGGGTCGCGGCTGAGTGCACTGGGCACGGCTGCCGGTATGACGCTGTTGCTGCTGTTGCTGGACGGCTGGCGCATCACCCACCAACCGGCGGGGGACGAAATGGCGCTGCTGGCCCAAAGCGGGCTCACCGGCATGGGTTATTTTGTGTTGGCGCTCTTGGTCAACCAGCTGGCTGCCCGGCTGGTCGGCGAAGAGCAGCTGGCCCGGCAAAGCCAGCGGGCCGCGCAGCTGCAATCCCACGTGAACGAGGTGGTCATGGATGCCCTGACCGACGGCGTGGTGGTGGTCGATGCGACGGGTACCACGCGGGCCATCAACCCGGCGGCCCGCATGCTGCTGGGGGTAGATGCGCACGGCAGTACGCCGCTGTGGTTGGGCGGAACCCCGGGCTGGCGCGCCCTGCTGGCCTTGGCGCAAAAGACATGGGACGAAGAGCTGGCCCAGACGGCCGACATCCGCATCGTCAGCAGCGGCAAAAGCCCTCGCCGGGTACGGGTGCGCACCCGCATGACGGTCGCCGTGGAGGCGCAGTCCGAGAGCTTGTGCGTCCTGTTTTTGCACGATTTGCGTGAAATGGAAGCCCGGCTGCGGACCGAAAAAATGGCGGCCATGGGCCGCATGTCGGCCGCCGTGGCGCATGAAATCCGCAATCCCCTGGCGGCCATTACCCAGGCCAATGCGCTGCTGGAAGAGGACCTGACCGACCCCACGCAGCAGCGACTGACCGCCATGGTGCGCCAGAACGCACTGCGGCTGTCCAAAATTGTGGACGAGGTGCTGGAGGTGGCGCGGATACCGCAGCAACACAGCCTGGCGTCCCCCCAGCAGCGCGGCAACCCGGTGCAGGTGCGGCTGGACGCTGCGGTGGAGTCGGTGTGCCGGGACTGGTCCACGCAAAACATGGCCCCACGCCAGGTGCTGCTGGCCTTGGGCTCGCTGGGGTTGGCGGTGGACTTTGACCCGGACCACCTGCGCCGGGTGCTGGTCAACCTACTGGACAACGCGCTACGCTACGCGAGCAGCCAGCCAGGGGCCATCCAGGTGAGTACCCACCTCGGCGACAACCGCCAGCAAAGCCTGCAGGTATGGAGCGACGGCCCGCCGATGGAGCAGGCGGTGGAGCAGCATTTGTTCGAGCCCTTTTTTAGCTCGGAAAGCCGCTCCAGCGGTTTGGGTCTGTATATTTGCAGGGAACTGTGCGAGCGCCACCGCGCCACCATCGGCTACCAGCGCGCAGAGCGGGTGTGCCATACGGCGCCGGTACAAGGCAACGCGTTTTTTGTGTATTTCAGGCCCCCCAAACCGCTGGCTCCCCGTCCTACCGACATCCACATCATTTAATCCATGGCCTTGCCCCCCCCTAGCCCAGCGGCATCGGTTCTCGTTGTAGACGACGAGCCAGACCTGCGCACGCTGTACGAACTCACGCTGCTGCGCGAGGGCTACCGCATTGACACCGCCGCCACGGTCCAGGAGGCACAGCAGCAGCTGCAAGACAAGCGCTTTGACGTGGTGATTACCGACATGCGCCTGCCCGACGGGCTGGGGCTGGAGCTGCTGCTGGCCTTGAAAGCCCAGCAACGCCCGGAGCGCGTGATTGTCATGACCGCCTACGGCTCGGCAGAAAACGCGGTCGAGGCGCTGAAGGCCGGGGCCTTTGACTACCTCACCAAGCCGGTGGACCTGAAGCAATTTCGCGCCGTGGTGGCCTCGGCGGTCCAGGACAACGGCAAATCCGGCCGCCCTGTAAATACCAATGAAAAACCACTCCAGCGCACAACTGGCGGGCGTGAGGCGCTACAAAAATTGGTAGGTGACTCCGAGGCCATGCAGCAGGTCAAGCAGCGCATCGTCAAGGTGGCGCGCAGCATGGCACCGGTGCTGGTGCGGGGCGAGTCCGGCACGGGCAAGGAGCTGGTGGCCCAGGCGCTACACGCCAACAGCCACCGTGCCGCCGGGCCGCTGGTGGCGGTGAACTGCAGCGCCATCCCTGAAAACCTGCTGGAAGCCGAGTTTTTTGGCGCCAAAAAGGGCTCGTACACCGGCGCGCAACAAGACCGCCCCGGCTACTTTCAGGCGGCGCGCGACGGCACGCTGTTTCTGGACGAGATCGGCGACCTGCCGCTGGCCATGCAGTCCAAGCTGCTACGCGCCATCCAGGAGCGCAGCGTGCGCCCGCTGGGCGCCATCCAGGAAGACGCGGTAGACGTGCGCATCGTCAGTGCCACCCACAAAGACCTGGCGGCCGATGTCAAGGCCGGGCGCTTTCGGCAAGACCTGTACTACCGGCTGAACGTGATCGAAATCGCCGTGCCACCGCTGCGCGAGCGCCGTGGCGACCTGCCCGCACTGTGCGAGGCACTGCTGGCGCGCATTGCACAGGAGTCCGGCATGCCGGTACCGCTGCTATCGCCCGAATTGCTGGAAGAGCTAGCCTGCCACCCGCTCAGCGGCAATGTGCGCGAACTGGAAAACCTGCTGCACCGCGCGGTGGCCATGAGCGACGGCGACGCCTTGCATGTGGACTTTGAACCCACGCAAGACGACTTGCCGCCACCGCCCGCCAGCACATCTGTGGCTGCGCCCACCACCGGCACGATTCCCCGCGACTTGCAAGCCTACCTGGACCAGCAAGAGCGCGAAATTCTGGTCAAGGTGCTGCATGAAACCGGCTTTAACCGTACCGCCACCGCCCAGCGCCTGGGCCTGAGCCTGCGCCAGATCCGCTACCGCATCGAGCGGCTGAACATCGCCACCCCGCAAGACAATGAGCCTCTTGATGTCTAAAGCCCCCACCGCCCCGTCGCCCGCGCCCCTGTGGCACCAGGGCTGGTACCGCTTCGCCCGCCAGCAACCGTCACCCAACCATGGCCCCCGCCCGGCGGGCGCGCGAATCGACCTGGTGGTGCTGCATTCGATCAGCCTGCCGCCAGGCCAGTATGGCGGGGACGAAGTACAAGCCTTGTTTGGCAACACACTGGACTGGAGCGCCCACCCTTACTTTGAAAGCATCCGGGGCCTGCAGGTATCAGCGCACTTCTACATCCGCCGCCATGGCGAACTGTGGCAGTTTGTCAGCGGCAACGACCGGGCCTGGCATGCCGGGACATCGCAGTACCGGGGCCGCAGCAACTGCAACGACGACTCGATCGGCATCGAGCTGGAAGGGCTGGAGGGCAGCCTGTTTGCACCAGAGCAGTACGACACCCTGGCCAGCCTGCTGCCCGCCATCGCGCAAAACTACCCCATCCGCCACGTGGCAGGCCATGAACATATCGCACCGGGACGCAAAAACGACCCGGGTGCGGGGTTTGACTGGCAGGCGGTACAACGGAGCACCGGTTGGAACGACCAGACCCTGCCCGAAGCGGTACAAGTAAGCGTCCAAAAAAATAAAATGTAACAATTCGGGGCTGTAAACGCCCTGTCACAACGGCGCCGCGCATGCGCAAAGCCAAGCAAGACGCCAGTATTTCGGGCAAATCCTCGGCAAACCCGCTTGTAGACTGGGTCTTCCATCGCATCCCCTGTAAAAACCACGCTCCCCAGAGGGGGCATGCAGACACGGCCCCAAAACCCAGCGGCGGCAAAGACCACCCCAAGCCGGATACACTACAGGTAGTGTCTTGAATAGATTTAAGACCACATATATAGTGTGTCACCCGCATTGCGGGGTGTACCGCATTCCACTGTGCCGGCCCCCGATCCGCCAGTTTTACCCCCCATTCCGCCAGAGCAAAGGAAACCATGCAAACTGCATTGAACACCCCGTCCGTCGCACCCGCCGTCGCACCTGTATTGCCCCCGGTGGCACAGACCGCCGACCGCAGCGACACCAGCACCCCCGAGATGCTGGCGCACTACCAAATCATCCGCCGCAACGGCGCGGTCGTACCGTTTGAGCCGGGCAAGATCGCCGTCGCCATGATGAAAGCCTTCTTGGCCGTGCACGGCACGCAGGGTGCAGCCTCGGCCAGCGTGCGCGAAGTGGTGGACACGCTGACGCAAACCGTTGTGCGCGCCCTGGTACGTTCACGTCCCGGTGGCGGCACCTTCCACATTGAAGACGTGCAAGACCAGGTGGAGCTGGGCCTGATGCGTGGCGGCCACCATGAAATCGCCCGCGCCTACGTGCTGTACCGCGAGCGCCACACCCAAGAGCGCGCCAAGCAAACCATTGAGCAAGCCCCCGCTGCCCCCGTGCTGCACGTCACCGATGGCGGCCAGCGCATGGCCTTGGACACCGCCCGCCTGCAACAGCTGATCGAGCAAGCCTGTGCGGGTTTGGGCAGCGAAGTCACCGCCGCCCCCATCGTGGCCGAAACCATGCGCAATCTGTACGACGGCGTACCGATGGAAGAGGTGTACAAAGCCGCCATCCTGGCCGCCCGTACCCTGATCGAAACCGACCCCGACTACACCTACGCCACCGCCCGCCTGCTGCTGCACACCATTGCCAAAGAGGTCCTGGGCCTGGACGTGACCCAAGCCGAGTTGGCCGCGCAGTACGCCAGCTACTTCCCCGCGTACATCCAAAAGGGCGTGGACAACGAACTGCTGGACGCCAAGCTGCTGGGCTACGACCTGGCCCGTCTAGGTGCCGCACTCAAGCCCCAGCGCGACCTGCAGTTTGACTACCTGGGCCTGCAAACCCTGTATGACCGCTACTTCCTGCACGTGCGCAAAACCCGCATCGAGCTGCCCCAGGCCTTCTTCATGCGCGTGGCGATGGGCTTGGCGTTGAACGAAACCGACCGCGAAGCCCGTGCCATCGAGTTCTATGAAGTGATGTCGTCGTTCGACTTCATGTCCAGCACGCCCACGCTGTTCAACAGCGGCACGCTGCGGCCTCAGTTGTCGTCTTGCTACCTGACCACCGTGCCCGACGACCTGGACGGCATTTACGAATCCATCAAGGAAAACGCGCTGCTGTCGAAGTTTGCCGGCGGCCTGGGCAACGACTGGACCCGTGTGCGCGCGCTGGGCAGCCACATCAAGGGCACCAACGGCGAATCGCAAGGCGTGGTGCCGTTCCTGAAAGTGGTCAACGACACCGCCGTGGCGGTCAACCAGGGCGGCAAGCGCAAGGGTGCTGTCTGCACCTACCTGGAAACCTGGCACCTGGACATCGAAGAGTTCCTGGAGCTGCGCAAGAACACGGGCGATGACCGCCGCCGCACCCACGACATGAACACCGCCAACTGGGTGCCCGACCTGTTCATGCGCCGCGTCATGGAAGGCGGTAGCTGGACCCTGTTCTCGCCCAACAACACCCCCGACTTGCACGACAAGTTCGGCTCGGCGTTCGAGACCGCCTATGTGGCCTACGAACAAAAGGCGGCACGCGGCGAAATCACCCCCTCGCGCACTGTGCAAGCCAGCGACCTGTGGCGCAAGATGCTGACCATGCTGTTTGAAACCGGCCACCCTTGGATCACGTTCAAGGACGCCTGTAATGTGCGCAGCCCGCAGCAACACGCTGGTGTGGTGCATTCCAGCAACCTGTGTACCGAAATCACGCTGAACACCAGCGACGACGAAACTGCTGTGTGTAACCTGGGTTCGGTCAATCTGCGCCAGCACATCACCAATGGACAGCTCGACCACGCCAAGCTGCAAAAGACCATCACCACGGCCATGCGCATGCTGGACAACGTGATCGACATCAACTACTACGCTGTCAAAAAAGCGCGTGACTCCAACATGCGGCATCGCCCGGTTGGCCTGGGCCTGATGGGCTTCCAGGACAGCCTGTACGCGCTGCGCATCGCCTATGCCAGCGAAGCCGCCGTGGCCTTTGCCGATACGTCGATGGAAGCCATCTGCTACTACGCTTACTGGGCCTCCAGCGAGCTGGCCAAAGAACGCGGCCAGTACTCCAGCTACAAGGGGTCGCTGTGGGACCAGGGCATCCTGCCGCTGGACACCTTGGACCTGTTGGCCCAAGCCCGTGGCGGCTATGTGGATGTAGACCGCTCGGCCACATTGGACTGGGATTCGCTGCGCCAGAAAATCAAGGCCGACGGCATGCGCAACTCCAACTGCGTGGCCATTGCCCCCACCGCTACCATCTCCAACATCATTGGGGTGGATGCATCGATTGAACCCTGCTTCGGCAACCTCTCGGTCAAGTCCAATCTGTCGGGCGAATTCACGGTCATCAACAGCTACCTGGTGCACGACTTGAAACGCCTGGGCCTGTGGGACAACGTGATGCTGATGGACCTGAAGCACTTTGACGGCTCGCTGCAATCCATCGACCGCGTGCCCCATGAAATCAAGGCCCTGTACCGCACTGCGTTTGAAGTCGAAACCACCTGGCTGGTTGAAGCCGCCTCGCGTCGCCAAAAGTGGATTGACCAGGCCCAGTCGCTCAATATCTACATGGCTGGTGCATCGGGCAAAAAGCTGGACGACACCTACAAGCTGGCCTGGACACGTGGCCTGAAAACCACGTACTACCTGCGCACCCGCAGCGCCACCCACGTAGAGAAATCCACCGTGGCCGCAGGTCGGATGAACTCCGTCTCTTCAGGCCAGGCCCCGGCCATGCAAATGAGCGCCGTAGACACCGCCGCCATGGCCGCCCGCCAACAAATGAATGCGGATGCCATCGACACCACACCGGCGACTGACATCAAGTTTTGCGCCATCGACGATCCAGGCTGCGAAGCCTGCCAATAAGCCATGCCGGCATCGCAAAAACGCCCTTTTTGCGATGCGGTTGAGCAACATACACCGACAAAACAGCCGCTATCAAAAATGAACTCTTTTCATTTCACTAAGCGGCTTTCATAATCCGCACATTGGAAAATTTATGTTGACCTGGGACGAAGAAGTCAAGCCCTCACCGCTGCCTGCAACCCCGATCGGTTTACCTGTTAAACCGGAGGCATTCCACGCTCCCGCTGCAGCACCTACCATGGCCACAGCAACCGCACATGTGGCGGCGCAAGCCACCGCAGCACGCCGCGTCAATGCAGCAGACAAGCGCATCATCAACGGCCAGACCGACGTCAACCAGCTGGTGCCGTTCAAGTACAAATGGGCCTGGGAAAAGTACCTGGCGTCCTGTGCCAACCACTGGATGCCGCAAGAGGTCAACATGACCCGCGATATCGCGCTGTGGAAAGACCCGAATGGCCTGACCGAAGACGAGCGCCGCATCGTCAAACGCAACCTGGGCTTCTTTGTCACGGCCGACTCGCTGGCCGCCAACAATATCGTGCTGGGCACCTACCGCCACATCACAGCCCCCGAATGCCGCCAGTTCCTGCTGCGCCAGGCCTTTGAAGAAGCCATCCACACCCACGCCTACCAGTACATCGTAGAGTCGCTCGGCCTGGACGAGAGTGAAATATTCAACGCTTACAACGAAGTCGCGTCCATCCGCAACAAAGACCAGTTCTTGATCCCCTTCATCGAAGCGATCATGGACCCCAACTTCCACACCGGCACGCCCGAAAACGACCAGACCCTGCTCAAGTCGCTGATCGTGTTTGCCTGCCTGATGGAAGGACTATTCTTCTACGTCGGCTTTACCCAAATTTTGGCGCTGGGTCGCCAAAACAAGATGACCGGTGCCGCCGAGCAGTACCAGTACATCCTGCGCGACGAATCCATGCACTGCAACTTCGGCATCGACCTGATCAACCAGCTCAAGCTGGAAAATCCGCACCT
>CANFZJ010000075.1 GCA_947451445.1 Comamonadaceae bacterium | reverse complement strand
TGTGCCGCATGCGCGCCGTGCTGCAGCAGCTGGAACACGCTGAGTCCGTAGGCGGCTGATGTGCCCAGCGCCACCAGCACATCCATATTGCCCGCGCCCGCCCGCAGTGCCTTCCAGCCCGCGCGGTAAAACCCGGCGCCCAGCCAGAACTGCACCGGCGTGGCCAGTGCCCACTGCCACCCGCCCGGCAGCGCCCAGTCCGCGCCCCACAGCATCGCCGCCATCGGCAGCACCAGTGGCAAGGTCAGCGCAGCCGCCACGGCGATGGGCCACCAGGGTGCAGTCGGCACGGGCACCGCCGCATCTGCCGTGCCGTCGGCCACCAGGTGCGCGGCATAACCGGCTTTGGCGACTGCAGCGGTCAGTGCGTCGGCATCGGCGCTCGGGTCGGCCAGCGCCACCTCGGCCCGTTCGGTGGCCAGGTTCACCTGCGCCGACAGCACGCCTGGCACCTTCAGCAACACCTTCTCCACCCGTGCCACGCAGGATGCGCAGGTCATGCCTTCGACGGCCAGTGTCCAGTGGCGGGGGGCGGCGGCAGCGTTGGTGGTGTTCATGGTGCAAGTGTAGAAAGGAGTTGGGACTGGCGCAGTGCCTGGCTGGCGGGCCTCCGGCCCTTCAGGTGGGCGCTGCGTCAGTCCTGGGAGTCCACCCCCGTGGGTATAGAGTGGGGCCATTTACTGTTTTAGAAAGTCCCCATGATCAGCTTCGAAGTCCAGGATATGACCTGCGGCCATTGTGTCGGCGTCGTCACCCAAGCCATCCAGCAGCTAGACCCCACGGCCCAGGTGGTGGTGGACCTGGCACACAAGCAGGTCCAGATCGAGTCCCCCATGGAGCGTGCTGCGTTTGCGCGGGCGTTGGAGGACGCGGGGTACACGCCTATATAGGTTTTTGGCCTCTGGCGCATATTCCGTCTGCACAGGCAGCTATAAAAAATATAGTGTTGCAACCCCGGCTATCAGGTCTGGCTGGGTTATCGTCAGTCCATGAACCCACCACACAAGTACCAACGCTGCATGGTTTTTGCCGGGGGCGGTTTTCGCTTCGGCATTTACCTGGGCATGTATGCCGCTGCGCGGGATGCGGGTCGGGCGCCCGACCTGCTGCTGGCCACCTGCGGCGGGGCGATAGCGGCGGCCATCATCCAGGCGCTGCCCGACGATGCGCAGCGCCTGGCTTGGCTGTCGTCGCCGCAAATGCACCAGTTCTGGGCCAGCCTGCAACCGGCCCGGCAGGCCACCATCGCCCGCACGCTGTGGCAGGTGGCGCAGCGCAAGTTCTCTACCGGGCGGGCGACCCGTATTCCCAAGTTGTTTGACGACTACCTGTTTGAAGTGCCGCCTCAGTTGCCCTTGCCGCCTGCTGCCGCGCAGTCCGACGTGGCGGTGGCCACTATCGGTGGCAAGCTGCTGTTTGGCCCGGGCGATGTAGGGCAGCTGCGGGGCGGGCGCAAGCTGTTTGTGCAAACCGTGCTGTGCGAACCGCGCGCTAGTGCACTGCTGCAGGGCATGCCGTCGCCGTTTACCGCCCCTGGCTGGGGGGCGCATGCCATTGCCCCCGAGCTGCTGACCGATACCACCATCGGGCTGGAGGAGGCGGCCCGCCTGTGCATCACCGACTTTCACTACTTCCCTTGCCACCGCCACGGTGCGGACCAGTACATCGGTGGCGTCATTGACCTGTTTCCCATCGAGGTGGCGCGGCGCTTGGCCCATGAAGTGATGATCGAGTTCAAAGAATCGTTCGACCAGACCTTCTCTATTCCCGCCTGGCGCAGCGTGCTGGGCCTGGACGGCAACCAACGCCTGCGCCACGCCCATGCCCAGCCCGCCGACGTATGGTTTGACGAGTCCGACATCACCCAGGCGCTGCCCACCCAGCAAGTGCACAAGCAGATCGACTGGCGGCGCAACCGCATCGTGCTGGCCCCGCCCGCCGACCACGCCACCTACGCCGCCTACATGCAGGCCCAATGGCACTACGGTTACCAGCGCGGGCGCGAAGCGTTGCAGCGGAGTGCGCCGGGCGATGTGTCTGGCATGCGCAACATCGACCGCTACAACCGGCCCCAGGCGCTGCCTTAGCGGCCCCGTAGCCGCTGCAGGAGCGTGGGGGTAAACTGCCCACCCACTTCCAGCCGTCACCCCGGCGCACTTTGCATGCCATTTGCCTCCTTGGGGCTCGCCCCCTCCCTGCTGCGCGCTGTGCGCGAACAGGGCTATACCGCACCCACCCCCATCCAGACCGAGGCCATTCCGGCCATCGTGCGCGGGGCCGACGTGTGGGCCGCTGCGCCCACCGGGTCGGGCAAAACGGCGGCATTTGCACTGCCCTTGCTGCAGCAGCTGCAAACCGCGCCCCATTCCAACCCATCCACCAGCGGCAAGCGCCGTCCCCGTGTGCTGGTCCTGGTGCCCACGCGCGAGCTGGCGGCCCAGGTGGCCGAGGTGTTTCGCGACCTGGCCCAGCACCTGCCGCAGCCTTTGACAATCGCGGTCATCTTCGGCGGTGTCTCCATCAACCCGCAGATGATGGGCTTGCGCGGCGGGGCTGACATCGTGGTCGCCACGCCGGGCCGTTTGCTGGACCTGGTGGACCACAACGCGCTGCAGCTGTCCGCCGTGTCCGCCCTGGTGCTGGACGAGGCCGACCGCCTGCTGGACCTGGGCTTTGCCGACGAGCTGGCCCGCGTTCTCACATTGCTGCCCGCCCAGCGGCAAAACCTGCTGTTTTCAGCCACCTTCCCGCCCGCCATCGATGCCCTGGCCGCCCAGCTGCTGCGCGACCCGGTGCGCATCGAACTGGCGGCTGCGCCGGTGACCCTGCAGGCCACTGCGGCTATCGCCCAGCGCGCCTTTGCCGTGGATGCCAGCCGCCGCACCCAGCTGCTGCGCCACCTGGTGCAAACCAATAACTGGCAGCGTGTGCTGGTGTTTGTGGCCACCAAATTTGCCGCCGAGATCGTGGCTGACAAGCTGCGCAAGGCCAGCATCCTGGCCGAGCCCTTTCACGGCCAACTCAGCCAGGGCAAGCGCACCCAGGTGCTGGACGATTTCAAGGCCGGCCGCGTGCACGTGGTGGTCGCCACCGACCTGGCCGCGCGCGGTATCGACGTGGATGCGCTGCCGGTGGTCGTCAACTACGACCTGCCGCGTTCATCCGTGGACTACGTGCACCGCATTGGCCGCACGGGGCGCGCGGGGCAGAGCGGCGAGGCCTACAGCTTCGTCACGGCCGACACCGAAGCCCACTTTGCGTTGGTTGAAAAACGCCAGGGCCTGAGTTTGCCGCGCGAGGAAATGGTGGGTTTTGAGCCCGTTGATGTGGCCGTGCCCCAAGCGCCCGCGCCCAGCAACGGCGGTGTGAAGGGCTTGCGGCCGAGCAAGAAGGACAAGCTGCGGGCTGCAGCGGCTGCGGCTGGTAGCTCTTAATTTGATAGCTTTCAGCGCATATCCTGTATGCGCTGGAGGCCTATTTGACGACTTATTTTTATGGCTGCAAAACCCTAGAATTCAGTAGTCCACTGTGACCGTTATCGAGTCAAGGTAGACGCCCACCCGCACGGTTTGCAGCGCAGGGATGCGGCCGTACACCGTGTGGTTTTGCTGCACCAGGGACGCGAGCGACAAGGGCGTCACGCTACCGGCCACGGTTTGCGTGCCGGCCGTGCCATTGCCCCAGACGGTGGCGTACGACGCGCTGGTAAACAAGTTGTACTGCAGCAGGGAGCCCAATGGACCGGCCATGGCCCGCGCCATGGTGTTGCTGGTGCCGCTGGTACTGAGCGAAATGGTGTACGGAATAGGGTTGAGTGCTGCCAGGGTGACGGTGCAGGCAACGGTGATGGTGCTGTTGATCAGCACTGGGCTGGCGTACAGCGTGTCGTACACGCCAAATACCGTGGGCGTGGCGATGGTGGTGCAGATGGTGATGGCGTGGCTGTACGTGGTGGCCAGCAGGCCCAAGGCTAGCAGCGCCCGGCGACAGCATTTTGTACGGGTTATTGGCATGTGAAGACTCCATCGGCAGCCGCGTCTGCATCGTTATCGGGTTGGTAATCGAACCGGCAGGTGCCGTCGGGCCAGCTGACTTCGATGCGGGCAGGCAGCTTGGCGCGGTTGATGAAAATCTCGCTGCGCGACCCGACCACCGTAGCCGTGCTTTGGCTGGACACCACGGCCCGGGCCCCCACGGGCAGCGGCGTGCCTGCAGCGCTGCGGGCCTTGATCAGAATGCCGCCGTCGCTGATGTCGAACCGGGCCCCGGTCCCTGCCTGCGAACGCGGCACCACCAGCAACTGATCTTGCGCGATGGTGTATTCGATGGGTAGGCTGGACGCGTCGATGCTGACCTGGTTGCGCTGGTACGCACGGGCGTCGGGCAACAGCAGCTTGCCGTCCTGGTTGGTTTTGCCGGCATAGCGGTTTTCAAAAAATACCGGCACATCGGCTTGGCCGTCGGTATCCACCAGGATGAAGCTGTTGTCGATGCGCCGCGCCGCAAAGCCGCTGCCTTGTATCCAGCCCACCGCACCGGTCAGGCCCGCCCGCAGCGTGGTGTCGCGGCCCAGGGTTTGGGCCTCGGTACGCCAGCGGCCAAAGCGCTCGTCTTTTTGGTAGGTAGCCCCCACGGACGCCGCCGGGCCCACTTCGCCAAAAACCCGGTACTGGCCCGCGTTGCTGTCTTCTTCCAGGTTGGTGTTGAGCGACTGCACGGTCCAGTTCACGCTGGTGCGCTCGGGTGTGCGCAGGAACGATGCCAGCGTCAGGTGACGCGGGTCCAGCTGCAGCAGCCAGTTGATTTGTACCGAGACGCTGCTGCGAACTTGCCGCAATTGCTGCACCCCGGCGGTAATCTGGCTGGTGTTGGAGTGCCGGTAGGTGCCAAACACGCCCCACACCGTGCTGCGCCCGCTGTACAGGTTGGCCTGGCTGGCGATGGAGACACTGGCCTGCATGCGTTCGGCCACGTTCCAGCTTACCCCGGCCAGCGCGATGCGCCGGTCTATCGGTAGCAGGGCCTGGGCCGTGTGGCTGGGGGTACGCGCTGCGGTGCTGAGGTTTTGCGGGGCTTCCCCGGGCGTGGCCTCCATGCGCACCACGCTAGAGAAGCTGCGCGACTGGAATTCATGCCCCAGCATCCAGCGGGCACGCACGCCGTCCCCCCGGTCAAACACCGACAGCCCGGCGCGCAGCACGCCACGGTCGCCCAGCAGCAGGTCGGAGGTGGTACCCAGCAGGCCTGCGCGCTGGCCCACCAGTGCGTTGGCGCTGAGCGTGTGCTGGGCCGACATGCCCCGGCGCAGGCCCACGCTGGCCACCGGCTCGCCCGTAACCGACAGGCGGCTGGTGTTCGGGCCGAGGATGCCTGCCTGGGCCGAGTAGTCCAGCAGGCCCGTGGGCAGCAGCTGGGGTGCAAAGTAGTAGCTGACGTTGCGCACGGTTTGTTCGCCGCGCTGGTCGGTTTGTACCAGCTGCAGCTGGCCCAGGCCGGACAGCAGGGCATCGGCCTCAAAGGTGTAGGGGCCGTAGGGCACGTCGGCCGAGCGCCGGAACAGGCCATCGACAAACAGGTCGGTACGCGATGTGCGCTCTACCGTTCCAGAGGCCCAGGGGCGTTGCACCCGCAGGGCCTCGGGCTGCAGGCCGATGTTGGTGCCATAGCGCACCCCCAGCAACGGCACCGTGGGGCGCAGCGGGTCCGCTTCGCCAATCACACCGCCGATGGCCAGGGAAGTACCGCGCTCCGGCATGTCCCACTGCCAACCGGCAAAGCTGGCCACCGTGCGGGTGCGGCCATCGGCGTTGAGCAGCGCCAGGTTCAGGTAGCCATTGCCCCAGCCGGAAAACACATGGCCTTCGGCGGCCACACCGCGTAGCCGGGCCATGCCCTCCACCCCAAAAAGGTCGTAGTTGACGTAGGCGCCCAGCGCAGCAGGGTCGCTGGGGGTGGCCCGCTGCAAGCGCACGGCGTCCACCCGCAGGGGCACGATGCGGGCTGCATCGGCGCTGATGGTCAGCAGGGCGGTGCTTTCGTCGTAAATGCAGCGCATGCTGGCCGGCGGGGGGGCGTCGGCTGCCGACGGTAGTGGGGCGTTGCACACCAAGCCGTAGGTCACGCCTTCGAACTGGCGGCTGGGGCCAGGGTCGGCCAGCAAGCGCCATTCGGCCAGGCTGCTCAGTTTGATCCATGCGCCTAGTTGCGGCGCGACAGGGTCGCTGTAGACCACTTCGCCGTTGGAGACCTCTACCGTGTTCAGTACCACGCCCACCACGGAGCTCTCGAGTGTGGCGGCGGGAACGCAGGGGCTGCCCCATAACAGCAGCCAGACGATGCGCGACCAGTGGCCAAACCGCAGTGTGCGGGCGTGGCGCTGGGGGTCACGCAGAGTGCCATGGTGCATGGCGCGGGATCACGGCACAGAGACGGATACCCGTACCGGTTTGTCCCCGGTCTGGATGCGCAGCACCAGCTGCTCGCCTGGCTGGGTGGCAAAGTCTTCCAGCCGGAACGCGGTACTGCGCCCGGCCAGTATGTAAGACGATTTTTGCGCTGCGGTGTATTGCTTATCGCCGCGTTCCACGCTCAGGGAGGCAACCCGCTGGTGTATGTTGCCGGGGTTGGTGGCGGTCAACTCCAGGGCCTTGTCTTCGCGCTGTACGCTCCACTGCAGGGCTTGTTCACGCGGGCTGTCGGCCTGCACAAAGGCCGGTATGCCCAGCCGCAGCCGCACGCCGACGCCGGTGGAGTCTGCCGACCGGGGTGACGCCAGTTCGGTGATGTAAATGCGGTAACTGCGCTCTTGCTCACCGCCTATGCGCTTGACCAGGCCGACCCGTATGGTTTTCCTGGCGCCAGGGGCCAGGGTGGAGATCGGCGGGTTGACCACGATGTCGCGCGCCGATTGGCCGGGCGCATTGTCCGGCCAGGGGGTTGTGTCTACCTCAAAGGTCACGGTGTCCCGGCTGGTGTTGGTGATGGTCAGCGCGCTGATGTTGCGTGAGCCGTCAAAATCCAGCCGCATCGGTGACACAGACAGGCCGCCAGCGTGGCCCAGTGACATGCTGCCCCACAGCACCAGCCCCCATGCGGTGCAAAGGGCCTGGGGCGTGAGACGGTTATGCATCGGCGTTTCAGTAATCGACGGTTACAGTGATTTGGTCGCTGTAGGCGCCAGCATTCACGTTCTGGGTTTTGGGAATTACACCGAAGATGACCGAAGGGATGCCCACGCCCGTGCCAATGCCAGCAATGCCCAGCGCCCCGGCTACCGAGCCCAGGATGGTGGTGGCGCCTACGTCTTTGTAGATTTGGTATGTCAGGCGGGTGGCACCGTTGCCCATGCGCCGGGTACTGCCGCTGGCGTTGGTGCCGTTGTCCAGCCCCAGGTTGTAGATGGTGCCCAGCGTGCAGGTGACGGTGATGGTGGAGACGCCCGTCTTGTCCACCGCAGAGGCTGGGTCGTAGACGCCAAACCCCAGGTCGGTGGCGCTGACGGAGCACGAATTGGCTACCGTGGCGGTCACGTTGAAGGTGGCGGTGGCACTGGCGCTGTGCACCGACACCGGTACTGCGCTCCACAAAGACAGACCCAGTGCCAGTGCCTTGGCATATGCCAGGGAGCGACCTGTTGAATGGCGGAATGAAGGGCGCATAGGGGAGCTCCTAGGTCATTGTTCTGGCAATTTGCATAGGCTGTGGGGCTAACTTTTTTGGAACAAAAGTTTCAAGAAGTTACATCGTAAAACTATAACTTCGCATTGGCCAGCGTTCGGGCCTTTGGGGGCAGCATCTGTGCATTTATCCTTCATATGGGGGATAAACGTTGTCCGTGCAGCATGCATGTCTGCTATTGAAGCTCGTCTACAGGCTCAACATTTCGCTACCGGGGTTTCTGAACATCTCGTGCAGGGCATCTGGCAGGGGGAGCTGCAATCCGTTGGGTGCACCGGGAATGGGGGCGGTGTACCAGCGCTTGTACAGCCGCTCCATTTCGCCGGAGCGCATCATGCTGTCGATCACTTCGTTGATGACCTGCAGCAGTTTCTCGTCGTTCAGGCGCACCATCAAGGCGATGGGCTCCACATTCAGTGCGCCGTCCACCAACATGAAGCGGGATGGTTTGCTGGTGGTTTCACGGGCGCTGAGCAGGTAGGGCGCGCTGAGCATGATGGCGTCCACCCGGCCCGACTCCAGCAGCGAAAACACCTCGGTGGTGTTGCGCCCAAACACCTCGGTCACCTTCATCTTGCTTTGCCGCAGGCGCGCGCGTAACAGCGGTAGCGAGGTGTTGCCGACGATGCTGCCCATGGCCTTGCCGTCCAGGTTGGCCAGGCTCAGGTCTTTGTTGTCGTCTACCGTCATCACACGGGTTTCGGTCAGCAGGGCGGCATGGGTAAACAAGGCCTGGCGCAAGCCTGACGCATTGACCGGGTTGTGCCCGCAGTCGATGTCGGTGGTTTCGTTGTTCAGCAGCGAGAAGCGGGTGGCCAGGTTGCTGGTCACGGTGACCACCTTCAGTCCCGGTAGGTCAAAGCGTTGCTTGATGGCGTCTACCACCCGTTTGCAGATGTCCATGTGGTAGCCCCTGGACTCGCCGCTGTCGTCCCGGTACAGGGTGGGTTTGTCAAAGTCGGTCACGCCCAGGGTGATACGTCCGGTCTGGGCTATTTTCAGCAGAGTGTTGTCGCCCGTGCCGACCGCAAAGCAAGCGGTTCCGGTCAGCAGCCATAACGCGGCGGCAGCTTGGGCGCAGATGCGGAGGACTCTCACCTTACCGCAGCTTCACGATGGTGCCGTTGCGTACCTGGGTGAGGTAGACCGTGTCCATCGCCTGGTGCTTTTCGGGGCCAAAGGCGATGCGTACCCCGCCCAAGTCCACGTCTTGCATGTGCTCTAGCGCAGCGATCAGTGCGGGCCGGGTGGGGGTGGGCCCTGCCGACTCCAGCGCACCGACCAGCACGCGGGCGCTGATGCAGCCCTCCAGTTCGACAAAGGTCAGTGTGCTGTGCTGGTGCAGGGTCAGCAGACGGCGGCATTCTCTGGTCACGGCCAGCGTGTCTTCGTACGGGAAAGGTACCACCTGCGACACCAGTAAGCCTTCGCTGGCGTCAGCGGCCAGGGCCAGCAGGTTGGTAATGCCGACAAATGACACGGTGGCGAACTGCGACTTCAGTCCGGCGGCGCGTGCGGCCTGGATGAAGGCCGCAGCGGGTTCATAGGTGCCGGCAAACACGATGGCGTCGGGTTGGCTCTCCAGCATGGCTGCCAGTGCGGTACGGATGGCCGTCGTGTTGCGTTGGAACGAGCCTGTCGCCAGCACGCCAGCACCGCGTTTGTTCAGTGCCTGCGAGGTTCCCGCCAGCACCGAAACGCCAAACCCGTCGAACTGGTACACCACCCCGATCGACTTGGCTCCGTTTTCAAACAGTTTGGCTACCAGTGCCTCGGTCTCCTGCTGGTAGCTGGCCCGTACGTTGAACACCTCGCGCGTCAACGGGTTGCGCAGGGTTTGCGCGCCCGACACTACGCCTATGACCGGCAGCGCCATGTCCTGGATGATGGGCAGCACGGCGTTGGTGGTCGGCGTGCCGACAAAGCCAATAAAGGCAAACACCGGGTTTTCTTGTGCCAGTCGTAGCGTTTCGGTGATGGTTTGCGGGGGCTCGTAGGCATCGTCGGCCACGTCCAGCAGCAGCTGACGTCCGTGCACGCCGCCGCGTTGGTTTACCTCGGCAAACACCGCTTCCACGCCTTTTCGCATGCTTTGGCCTAGCCCGGCAGACGGCCCGGTTTGCGCGTTCACCATGCCAATGTGGATGGCAGTCGCGGTCAGGCCCTGCACCTGTGTCTGTGCATGGCTGGATGACAAGGTGGCCCAGGTCAAAGCGGCAAGGAGGTGCAGAGGTTTCATGCAGTTAACGGTAGCACAGGATGTGCTGAGCGTAACTAGGTGTTTCCAAAAGAGGTTTGAAAATCTAGTTGGCATGCGCTGCGCACGGGACTAAAAATAGCAGAGCTTTAAGCCGTTTGTGCAGTCGTTAATTGCATATTAAGCTATATAAAATATAGCAAAAATCCTTGGGATGTTTTGAAATACAAGCGTTGGCTCAGTACACCAACCGCTCGGGCCGAATCTCTTGCAGGATGGTGGTGGCGATCTCTTCGATCGACTTGGTGGTGCTGGACAGCCAGCGGATGCCGCTGCGGCGCATCATGGCCTCGGCCTCGTTGACCTCCATGCGGCAGTTTTCAATCGACGCGTACTTGGAGTTGGGCCGCCGTTCGTTGCGGATCTCGCTCAGCCGGTCGGGCAGGATGGTCAGGCCGAAGATCTTTTTGCGGTGGTCCATCAGCGCCGGGG
>CANFZJ010000074.1 GCA_947451445.1 Comamonadaceae bacterium | reverse complement strand
CTAGGAGTCTGGGCGGCAGAAGCCCCACCCTGGGATGAATCCTGGCACGAAGCCTGCTGATGCCCAGGCATGAGCACCAGCTACGTTCCCTACCACCCCGAGCAACAGCAACTGCTGCCGCCAGCCCTGCAAGACTGGCTCCCGCAGGGCCACTTGGCCTACTTCATCAGCGACACCGTAGACAGCCTGGATCTGAGCGCCTTGCACGCACGCTACGCCAGTGGCGGCCCGCGCAACCAGCCCCTGCACCCGGCCATGATGGTCAAAGTCCTGGTCTACGCCTACGCCACAGGCGTGTTTAGCTCACGCAAGATCGCCAAGAAGTTACATGAAGACATCGCCTTTCGCGTACTGGGGGCAGGCAACTTCCCCGCCCACCGCACCATCCGCGACTTCCGTGCCCAACACCTGTTGGAATTCACCGACCTCTTCACCCAAGTCGTGCGCCTGGCGCGCGAGATGGGGCTAGTCAAGCTGGGCACCATCGCCGTAGACGGCACCAAGATCAAGGCCAACGCCAGCCGCCACAAAGCCATGAGCTACGCGCGCATGCAAACCACCGAGATCGAACTCAAGGCCCAGATCGCCACACTGCTGCAACAAGCAACCCGTACCGACGAAGCCGAGAAGAACGAGCCCGAACTGGACATTCCCGCAGAGCTGGAGCGCAGGCAAGCCCGGCTGGCGGCCATTAAAGCGGCCAAGGCCCGGTTGCAAGCACGGCAAAGCCAAAGCGATACAGCGCGGGGTCGCAACCCCGACGATGGGCGCAAACCCAGAGATAAAGACGGCCAGCCCAAGGCAGGCCGCCCCTACCAACGTGACTTCGGCATCCCTGAGCCCAAGGCCCAGAGCAGCTTCACCGACCCTGACAGCCGCATCATGAAGCGCGCAGGCGGTGGCTTTGACTACCAATACAACGCCCAGACCGCAGTGGACGAGACCGCCCACATCATCGTGGCCGCCGAGGTGGTCAACACCAGCACAGACGTGCAGCAGCTCCCCATGGTGCTGGATGCGGTGCGCACCCACACGGGTGGACAGGCAGCACAAGTCCTGGCCGATGCAGGCTACCGCAGTGAAGCGGTGATGGCCAAGCTGGCACAAACGCACCCCGATACCGAACTGGTGATCGCACTGGGACGCGAGGGCAAGGCACGGGCTACGCCCAAGGACGCAAACCGCTACCCGCACACGGCTGCCATGGCGGCCAAATTCCAAACCGAGCAGACCCAGAAGGACTACCGCAAGCGCAAGTGGATCGCCGAGCCGCCCAACGGCTGGATCAAGAATGTGCTGGGGTTCAGGCAGTTCAGCATGCGGGGTTTGGAGAAGGCAAAAGCCGAGTTCAAGCTCGTGTGCATGGCGTTGAATCTGCGCAGGATGGGGGCCATGCAGGCCGGGTGATGTGCAGAATGTGGGCCCAAGTACCAGTTGCGGGGTCTACACGAGGTGCAAGCCAATGCAGGGCACTATGAAGACCGGCAATAGGATGTGCGTTCACCACGTTTTACGCCCCTGCTAACCGCTGAGGCGGTCGCAGGGCTTGTTTGATTTGCTCTGCCGCCCAGACTCCTAGCGCATATTCAATATGCGCTAGCAGCTATGTTTTTAAGAGCGCGTCAGGCGAATTAATCGCCACGACGCTTACGGGTTGCGCTTGGCGATTTCATTGCCCACATAGCCCCCACCCACCGCGCCCGCAATGGTGGCCAGGGTGCGGCCTTTGCCGCCGCCGACCTGGTTGCCCAGCAGGCCGCCCACCACGGCGCCTACGCCGATGCCAAGCGGGCTGTTTTGCGCCGCGGGCGCGGGTTGTTGCTGGGGCGCTTGCTGCTGGGCCTGGTAGACCGCTTCGGACTGCGTGGTGGGCACGTGCTGGGCGTGTTGCGCATGCTGGCGCTGCGGTGCCACTTTGGGCGCGATCATGTCTGGGGCCGCAGGCGGCGCTAACACCGCTTGCTGGGCAGGTGGGGCGGGTAATACTGCATCGGCCTGTTTACCCTGTGAAGTAGGGATGAAGCCCGCAATAGCGGCAGCCCCCAGCAGGCTGACCACGATGACGGACACGGCGGCACCGGCTACCAAGGGGTGGATACGATTCGAAGAAGGGCTGGTTTCCATGGCTTTGTTTCTCATAGGGTTCAAATAGTCAGCCTATTTAACGAACAAAACCGCACAAAAGGTGACACAGAAAGTGCTTCAGATGTAACTTCTTGTCGCCCCCAGCCACCGTGCCTGCATTTTTATGGGGCCTTGCAGCTAAACATATTTATTGAAATTCAAACTTTGAATATTGAAATTTCAAGGCTTTATTTGATATTGTCTTGAAAATCCTGTTTGATAAACCTGATTGTCTAGCCATCAATCGTAGAATCGCGGCCCTATGATTGACCGCTCCGAGCTCCAAAACCGCCTGTCCCAGCTGCTAAATACCTTCCGCGCGGTGGAATTGGTAGGGCCGCGGCAGGTGGGCAAAACCACGCTGGCACGGGCCTTTGTGGACACCGCCTCGCCGAATTACTTCGACCTGGAAAGCCCCGCCGCCCGCCGCCGCCTGGCCGAGCCCATGGCCGCCCTGGGCGCGCTGGACGGGTTGGTGGTGATTGACGAAGTGCAGCACATGCCCGCACTGTGCGAAGTACTGCGCGTGCTAATAGACCGGCCCACCCATATCCACCGCAAAGGGCAGTACCTGCTGCTGGGCAGCGCCAACCCCAGCGCGATGCACAAGACCGAGTCGCTGCTGGGCCGTGCGGTGACGCTGGAAGTCACCGGCTTTAACCTGAACGAGGTGGGCACAGACGACACAGCCGCCCAGCAGCTGTGGCTGCGCGGGGGCTTTCCAGACGCGTTTTTGGAGCCCGCAGACACAGCCAGCAGTACCTGGCGCGACGCCACCATGCAGCGCTACCTGTACAGCGACCTGCCCCAGCTGGGCATGAACGTCGCCGCGCCAATGATGCTGCGCTTTTGGCAGATGGTGGCGCATGGCCACGGCCAGGTGTGGAACGCCGCACCGCTGGCCCGCTCGCTGGGCATTAGCGAGACCACGGTGCGCCGCTACCTGGACCACCTGACGCAAACCTTCATGGTCCGCCAGCTGCAGCCTTGGTATGAAAACCTGGGCAAACGCCAGGTGAAAGCGCCCAAGGTCTACCTGCGCGACAGCGGCCTGCTGCACACGCTGCTGGGGGTGCACACCCTGGCGCAGCTGCTGGCCCATCCGCAGTGCGGTGCCAGCTGGACAGGTTTTGCACTGGAGCAGGTGCTGCGCATCGCCCGGCCCGACAGCGCCTGGAGCTGGGCCACCCACGCCGGGGCCTCGCTAGACCTGCTGATGCTGAAAGGCACGCAGCGCATCGGCGTCGAGTTCCGCCGTGCCGATGCCCCCAAACTCACCCCGTCGATGCGGATTGCCCAGCGCGATTTGAAGCTGGACGCGCTGTACGTGGTCTACCCCGGCGCGCACCGCTACCCGCTGGGCGAGGGGGCCGAGGCGGTGCCGCTATGGGCGCTACTGCCGCAACCACCCCAAAAACCGCAAGGCACGGCATGACCCGGCTGGCGGTTATCGACTTTGAAACCACCGGCATCTCCCCCGGCCAGGGTGACCGCGCCACCGAGGTCGCCATCGTGCTGCTGGAAGATGGCCAGGTGGTGGACCGCTTTCAGAGCCTGATGAACGCCGGGGTGCGCATCCCCGGCTTCATCACCCAGCTCACCGGCATCAGCAACGCCATGCTGGCCACCGCCCCCAGCGCGGCCCAGGCCATGGCGGACGCCAGCCGGTTTGTGGGCCCGCTGCCGATGGTGGCGCACAACGCCGCGTTCGACCGCAAGTTCTGGCAGGCCGAGCTGGCCCGTATCGGCATCCCCGCGCCACAGCCGTACGTGTGTACCTTGCTGCTGGCACGCCGCCTGTACCCGCAGGCACCCAACCACAAGCTGGGCACGCTGGTAGACCTGCACCGCTTGCCGCGCACCGGCCAGGCCCACCGGGCCCTGGCCGACGCCGAAATGGCCGCCGCGCTGCTGGCCCATATGCAACGCGACCTGCGCCAACGCTGGAACGTGGCCGCGCCGCACTGCGACGTGTTGCTGAAATTGCAGTCCTGCACCAAAGCGGCGGTGGCCAAGCTGCTGGCAACAGCCAAGCATTCAATCGCCTGATGAGCTACCTGCCTCCGACGGACGCCATTCCCGCGAAGGCGGGAATGGCGGTTATTCGGGTTGTCTGAGCCATATCGCTAATCAGGTTAAATAGGCCTCTAGCGCCTATAGAACGTGCGCAAGCAGCTACAAATAATGTAGCAATTACTTATTTCGATAACCCTAAGGTTTCTTGGGGTTATTCCGCCAACAGGTTTTTTTAGATGCAATTTAGATATATCGTAACAACATCTAAACTAAATCGAAAACCTCTATGCGACATTTTGACGACACCCAGGAACACGGTGGCCGAGGCGGCCGTGGTGGGCACCGGGGCGGTGGCGGCGGGCGGGTATTTGGCCACGGTGGCCTGCGCCTGGTACTGCTGCAACTGGTAGCCGACAAGCCGCGCCACGGCTACGAGCTGATCAAAGAAATCGGCGACCGCCTGGGCGGCAGCTACAGCCCCAGCCCCGGCGTGGTCTACCCCACCCTGACCCTGCTGGAAGAGCTGGGCTACACCACCATGGCCGAGAGCGGCGGTGGCCGCAAGCTGTACAGCATTACCGACGCGGGCCTGGCCCATCTGGCCGACCACCGCGCCGACGCCGACGCCCTGCTGGCCCGCATGCAAGACGCGGGCAGCGCCCCGGTGGGCCGCCCACCCCAGGTGGTGCGTGCGCTGGAAAACTTCAAACTGGCCATGCGCCTGCGCCTGGGTGCACCGTTGACCGACGCACAAGCCCATGCCGTGGCCCAAACCCTGGACCAGGCCGCCCAAACCATTGAAAGAATCTAAATGACCACCCCCCCCAACCGCACCCCCCAACGCGTTCGCCACGAACTGCGCCGCCGCCAGCTCACCGTGGTGGGCACGCACAAAATCAGCGACCACATGGTCCGCATCACCATCGGCGGGCCGGAACTGGAGGGCTTTAGCAGCCCCGGTTTTGACGACCACATCAAGGTGTTTTTTGCCGACAACGCCATGCGCGACTACACCCCCGGCCGCTTTGACGCCCAGGCGCTGACGCTGGAGCTGGACTTTGCCCTGCACGACGCGGGCCCCGCCACCACCTGGGCGGCCCAGGCGCAGGCGGGCCAGCCCGTCAGCATCGGCGGACCACGGGGTTCGTTCATCGTGCCCACCGACTTTGACGGCCACCTGCTGGTCGGTGACGACACGGCCTTGCCCGCTATTCGCCGCCGCCTGGCCGAGCTGCCCGCCGGTGCGCCCACGCTGGTGCTGGTAGAGGTCAATGGCCCGCAGGACGAGCTAACGTTCGACACCGCAGCCCACGCCACGGTGGTCTGGGTACACCGCCAGGACCAAGCCCCCGGCAGCGCCCTGCTGGCGCGCCTGCCCACGCTGGCCCTGCCCGCAGGCGACATCTACGCCTGGGTGGCCTGCGAATACAGCGCAGCCAAAGCCTTGCGCGCCCATTTGGTGGACAGCCGTGGGGTGCAAAAGCAGTGGATCAAGGCCGCCAGCTACTGGCGCAAAGGCAGCGCGGACAGCCACGAGAAAATTGAAGACTAAGAATTAGGCTCCGGGTTAATTTGTCTGGACACAAGGGTTCTTCGCTTACGATTCGAAACCAAATGTAAGACCAAGGGACTCGGCTGCTGCGGGCAACAACGTGCACGCAGCGTGCTGCCATTTTGAATGCCACACAACGCACGCTCGGTACCACCTTCAGACCCGCAGGCAGCGCTGACCGCCCCGGCACCGCTATGGGCATCCGAGCAGCAGTACCGCCAGCTGTTTGACACCCACCCGCTGCCCATGTGGGTGCGTGGCGTGGACAGCCAGCGCATCCTGGCCGTCAACGCGGCGGCCATCGCCTTGTACGGTTACTCTGAAGCCGAATTTTTTGCCATTGCCAGCTGCGATGCGCCACCAGACGACAGCTTGCCACCCGACACTCCACACTCCCGGCTGCGCCGCCACCGCAAAAAAGACGGCAGCGTGATGGACGTGGAGATGTTCACCAACCCGCTCAACTTCAACGGCGTAGCCGCGAATATGGTGCTGGTGCAGGACGTGACCCAGCGCTTGGCTGCCGAACGCGCCCTGGTCCGCCTCAGCCGGGCCCAGCGCATGTTGAGTGCCTGCAACGAAGCGCTGGTGCGCGCCACCGACGAATCCACCCTGCTGCACAACATTTGCCACACCACGGTGGATTTGGGCGGCTACTACCAGGCATGGGTCGGTTTTGCCCAGGACGATGCCACCCAGTCCATCCAAGTTGCCGCAGGTGCAGGTGCCAGCACCGCCAAGATCAAAGACTGGCCCCTGTCGTGGGCCGAAGACTCACCCTACGGCCAAGGGCCTACGGGCCGCGCGGTCCGCAATGGCGAAGTGGTGGTGGTGTCCAACATCCAAGCCGACCCCTCGTTTGCCAACTTTTTAACAACCTACAACATCACCACCCCGCTCAGTGTGGCCTGCCTACCCTTGCGCAGCGGCAGCCGCACGATGGGCCTTTTTTGCCTGGTGACCCACGAAACATTGGCGCAGGGGTCCGACGAACTGCAGCTGCTGCAACAACTGGCCGACGACATTGCCTTTGGCGTCAACCACCTGCGCGTCGAAGCCGAACAACGCGTGGCCAGCGCCCGTATCCACCACCAGGCGTCACTGCTGGACAAGGCCCAAGACGCCATCGTGGTGCGTGGCATTGACCACCGCATCATGTTCTGGAACAAAAGCGCTGAACGGCTGTATGGCTGGACCGCTGTCGAAGTGCTGGGCCGCTCGGTGGTGGCCGACATCTACCAAGACCGGGCCCCGTTTCAGGCCGCCGTCAACGCCGTGATGCAGCACGGCGAATGGAACGGCGAACTGCTGCAAAAGCACAAAAACGGCAGCACCATGGTGATCGAAGCCCGCTGGACGCTGGTGCGCGACGCGCAACACCAGCCGTATTCCATCATGGCGGTCAACACCGACATCACCCAGCGCAAAGCCGCCGAGCAAGAGGTCCATAAACTCGCTTTTTACGACCCCCTGACCCAGTTGCCCAACCGCCAGTTGCTGATGGACCGGCTGCAGCACGCCCTGGCCACCAGCGCCCGCAGCGGCCAATGCGGGGCCCTGCTGTTCATCGACCTGGACAACTTCAAAAACCTGAACGACACCCTGGGCCACGACAAAGGCGACCTGCTGCTGCAACAGGTCGCCCTGCGGCTGCGCGCCTGCGTGCGCCATGCCGACACCGTGGCCCGCCTGGGTGGCGATGAATTTGTCGTCATGCTGGAAAACCTGGGGCCGCAAGCGCAAAACGCGGGCCTCAGCGCCAAGCACATTGGCGAAAAAATACTGGCCTCCCTCAGTGCCCCCTACCAGCTGGACGGCAAAGAGCACCTCAGCACCACCAGCATTGGCATTGCCCCGTTTTGCAGCCAACCCGACACCGTGGGCGAGCTGCTCAAGCAGGCCGACATCGCCATGTACCAGGCCAAGGGCGCAGGCCGCAACACACTGGGCTTTTTTGACCCCCAGCTACAGGCCGAGGTGACCGCCCGGGCCGCACTGGAGGCCGATCTGCGGCTGGCAGTGGGCCTGGACGAGCTGTTTCTGCACTACCAGACCCAGCAAAACGCCCAGGGCGTCATGACCGGCGTAGAGGCCCTGGTGCGCTGGCGGCACCCGCAGCGCGGCCTGGTGTCGCCCGCCGCCTTTATCCCACTGGCCGAAGAAACCGGCCTGATTCTGGCCCTGGGCCAGCAGGTGCTGCAGCAGGCCTGCGCCGTACTGGCCACCTGGGGCCAACAACAGGCCACCCAGCACCTGACCATGGCGGTCAACGTCAGCGCACGCCAGTTCAAGCACCCTGGGTTTGTGCAGCAGGTGATGGACACCTTGGCCCACACCGGAGCCAACCCGCTGCAACTCAAGCTGGAGCTGACCGAAAGCCTGCTGGCCGACGACATCGAACAAATCATCACCAAGATGGAAACCCTGCAGCTGCACGGCGTAGGCTTTTCGCTGGACGACTTTGGCACCGGCTACTCATCGCTGTCCTACCTGAAGCGGCTGCCGCTGGACCAGCTGAAGATCGACCAGTCCTTTGTGCGCGACGTGATGACCGACCCTAACGACGCCGCCATTGCCCGCACCATCATTGGCCTGGGCCAAAGCCTGGGGCTGAACGTGATCGCCGAAGGGGTCGAAACCGCCGAACAGCGCGACTTCCTGGCCGAACACGGCTGCCAGGCCTACCAGGGCTACCTGTATGGCCGCCCGATGCCTGCCGAGCAGCTGTCCATCTTCATGACGGCAAATTTGTCTTCCTGACGCCTTTCCTTTTATTTACATAAAAAAAGCGGCTTTAACGCAGGTAATACCTGCGTAGGCCGCTATTTTTTTAGTAGCAATTTGACGGTGAAGCCATGCCATCGTTTGGGTTGGGCAGTTGTTCTTCTCTATTCTTCTAATACTTATATCAATACATAGTAGTAATAGTAGAGGAGGCTACAAGCTGTGGATAAGTCTGTTTTTCCTAGCCATGCCATGGACTTAGCCCGTTTTGACAGATGTGCGTGACCTTGCTTTTCTGGTGTCGCGCAAATATGAACAACTTTGAAATACCGGCCCAAGCTGTGGATAACTAGCGGCTTATGCCATCACTATCCACAGCTTTGTACAAACGTGGCTCGGCTATGCTTGCCCATTTTTAGAAAGACAGCGCATGCCCCGTTTGATCTTGGAAGAAGCCCGTATCCACCCTGCCATCCGCAGCAAAGTGGCCAGCCATGGCCAGGCTGTGCTGCAAGAGGTGCAGGCCGCCCTGGCAGCCCATAAGGTGGTGGTGGTGGGAATGCGCGCCAACCCGTTTCCGCGCAAGGCCCGCAACGCGCTGAACGCCGCCCGCATACCGCACCATTACCTGGAGTACGGCAGCTATCTGAGCGAATGGAAGAAACGCTTGGTGTTGAAGATGTGGACCGGCTGGTCCACTTTTCCGATGGTGTTTGTCAACGGCGTGCTGGTCGGCGGCTATACCGACCTGCAAGCATTGATCCAAACCGGAAAAATTTAGCACACCCCCAGTCTGCGCGCACTGCGTGTCGCTGCGCCAACCCCCTTGCAGGGGGCGAACCCGACGGCCCGGCAAAGCCGGGGCCAAGGGTTCCTTGAAAGGGAGCTATCCGTGGTGCTTAACCTTTGTGGTGCTGGCCTTCTGGGCCGTTGCCACGGGGAGGGTGCTGCATGGCGTTGGCGTCAAACACTTTTTGCTGCTCGGGCGTCAACGTGGCGTAAAAGGCCTTGGTGGCGTCGGCGCGTTTGTCCATGGCGGCATCACGCTCGGCGCGCAGAGCGCGCATTTTGTCGATGCGTTCGGGCGTGGTCAGCTTCTCAAACGCGGCACGGTCCGGGCGGGGGCCTGCGGGGGGCTGCATGCTGGCGGTAAAGGTGGTCCAGCCCGCTTCTTGCGCGGCGGTCAGTTTCAGCTTGGCTTTCAGGTCCGCCTGGCGTTTGGCCATGTGCTCTTGCATCTTGGCTGCATCGTGGTGGCCCATGGGCGGGGGTGGCGGGGCCGACTGGGCCATGGCAGCGTGGCCCATGCTGGCCAGCAGACCGGCCAAAACCAGGCCCTTGACGGATGTGCGAACAGATTTCATACCAATCTCCTTGGGTGTCAATAAAGTGCCTGCCGCCGGAATGGCTGCAGGTTGAGAGCCAGTGTCGTAGCCGCTTGTTTCAGCGGCACAACCCCCGCGCAAGCATTTGTAAAGTTGGCGGACTTACGCCGCACCGCCCTGTGTCGCCCTCCGGGCGGGCAGGGGACTTGCGTAAGTCCTGGTTGGTGGGGTGTGACAATCGGCCATTCGTAATTCAACGCAGAAAGATTCCCCGTGTTCAAAAACGTGATGGTGTACCGCATTGCCCCCGGCTGGGCCCCTGACCTGGCGCAGATCGAAGCCGCGTTGGACAAAGAACGCTTTGTGGAATGTGGTGCCAGCCAGGAAATGTCTATGGGCTGGACCGAGCCGCGCAATGTGGCCAACGGCCCGTTGGTCGAATCGGTAGGCGGTCAGCTGATCTTGAAGCTGATGTTCGAAAGCAAGGCCGTGCCCAGCTCGGTGGTCAAGCGCAAGTCCGAAGACCGGCTGGCGCAGATCGAGGCCACCACCGGCCGCAAGCCCGGCAAAAAAGAGCGCAAGGAAATCAGCGAAGACGTGAAGCTGTCGCTGCTGCCCATGGCCTTCACCAAGCGCGGCGCCGTGCTGGTGTGGATCGACCCCGCCGCGTTGGTGCTGGTGGTGGACGCAGGCAGCCAGGGCCGCGCCGACGAGG
>CANFZJ010000073.1 GCA_947451445.1 Comamonadaceae bacterium | reverse complement strand
CTGGCAAAATGCCGCCCAGACTGGAGACATCTTGGAAAACTTTACCCCCCTTCTCGCCACCCTGGCCGCCTACCTGCTGGGCTCGTTGTCGTTTGCGGTGATCGTCAGCCGCGTGATGGGCCTGAACGACCCGCGTACCTTTGGCAGCAAAAACCCCGGCGCGACCAATGTGCTGCGCTCGGGCTCCAAGCCGGCCGCCCTGATCACCCTGCTGCTGGACGGTGTGAAAGGCTGGCTGCCGGTGGCGTTGGTGGGCTGGTACGGCAAGCCCTACGGCATGGAAGACGGCACCATCGCGATGGTCGGGCTGGCGGCGTTTTTGGGCCATCTGTACCCGGTGTTCTTTAAATTTGTGGGTGGCAAGGGTGTGGCGACTGCGCTGGGCGTGCTGCTGGGCGTGCACTGGGGGCTGGGTGTGATGGCCTTGCTGACCTGGGCCATCATGGCCTATGCGTTTCGCTATTCGTCGCTGGCGTCGCTCACCGCTGCCATGCTGGCCCCGGCTTTTTACGTGATGTGGGGCGGCACGGCCTGGTACACCGACACCTGGGTGCTGCTGTCCCTGTGCGCCATGGGCGCGCTGCTGGCCTACCGGCACCGCGAAAACATCGGCCGCCTGCTGCAAGGCACCGAGTCGCGCCTGGGCGGCAAGGGCAAGAAAGCGTAGACCGCTGGCTGCTTTTCAAAAAAGATAGCACCTACCGCACGCAGAATGTGCGGCAGGTGCTTTTTTATGCCTAAGTTTTGGTGGCGGCCCGGTCGGCGTGGATGCCTTGGCGCAGCAGGTTTTGGTGGTTGACGCGCAGTTGCACGGCATCCTGGGTGAGTGCGGCCTGCACACGGGGGCTGTTGTTGGCGGTGCGGTGCAGGCGGGGTGGGGTGTAGGCGTCGCCGCGCGGGTTGAGCAGCAGGGCCACCAGGGGCTGGTTGGGCTGGGCGCTGCGGCGCAGTACCACAGCGGTTTCACCACTGTCCAGGCGCACATAGGTGCCGGGCGGGCACAGGCCGGTGGCACGGACCAGGGCGTAGCCCACCGGGTCGTGTGCGCCCAGGCTGCTGGTGATGGTGCTGCGCGCAGAGTCGGTGGCGCTGCGGCCGGCGCGTGATTTACGCGGGCTGACCATCGCGGCGTAGCGGTCCACCATGCGCAGCACGTGGGCCAGGCGCGGCACCAGGCCCAGTTGCCGGTAGTCGCCACGTGGGTGGTCTGCGTCGTGGTGGGCTTCCACGACGTCCAGCCAGACCGGGTCGCCAATGCCCATTTCGGTCAGCAAATGCCGGCCCACCGACGCGTGGGCCTGGATCAGCGTTTGTTGCTCTGCCGTGGGCGGCGTGGCTTGCACCGCCAAGGTGTTTTGCAGCTCTGTCATGCCGACGTTCATGGTCATGGCGGCAAACACCAGGCTGTCGCGCTCAGTGGGGGGCATGCGCAGTTCTTGCGCGGTGGTGTGGCACAGCACGGCACAGACCAAGGCGTGCAGGGCGCTGTAGCCGACGGAGGCATTGGTGGCCAGCTGGAACAGCAGGTACAGCCCGGTGTCGGTGTCCTGCAGCAGCAAATCCTGCATCCAGCGGTCGTACTGGCGGATTTTGGGCTCGAAATCAGGGATGTTGCGCGGGTTGGACAGCACCATGGCCAGGCCCGACTCCAGGTCGGCCCAGAGACTGAGCAGCTCTTCGTAGTCCGAGTCTTGGGCAGAGGGGATGGTGGTGTGGGGCATGCTCGTGGAACTAGTAACGCCGTTCCAGCACCATCTGGTCGTTGATGCGGGTCATCTGGAATTGGGTGAGAAAGCTGTTGCCCAGCAAGACGTAGGGCATGGGCGCGGGCGTGATGACCGCCTCCACCCCCGACAGCTCGACATCGCCAATCCGCACCGAGCCCAGCCGCACGCGCCAGCCGCTGGAATTACCGTTGGCCGTGCTCAGTTGTACGCTGTCGCCGTTTTTGTAGTTGATGCCCATGCGGTCTGCCTCTACGGCACCCAGACTGACGGCGGTGGCCCCCGTGTCCACCACAAACTGCATGGCCTGGCCGTTGATTTTGCCCGCCCCGATGAAGTGGCCCCGGCTGTCGGCGGTCAGCACGATTTTGTTGCCGCTGCCCTTGCCTTTGACGCTGACCGGCGACTCGCCCAGGTGCAGCGTGGCGCGCTTGCCGGCGATCTCCACCACCGCCTCGTCGGCGGCCACGGACACCAGTTTGACGCCCATATGGGTTTCGCCCGGGGCGACGCTCTTGGGTGGTCGGCCATCGACCAGCAGCAGGGCTTTGCCGCCCATCATGCCGCTGAGGGCGACGCTTTGGGCTGCCGCGCCCACGGCCATGGCTGCGCAGAACGCGGCCAGGCAGAGGCGGGGCAGGGGGTACATCAGTCTCTTTGGTTGTTGAAGCTCAGGGGCAGGTCGGTGATCTCTTTGCGGATCAGCGCCATGGCGGCTTGCAGGTCGTCGCGCTTGGCGCCGGTGATGCGCACCGCGTCGCCCTGGATGGCGGCGGTGACCTTGAGCTTGCTGTCTTTGACGGCGCGGGTGATTTTTTTGGCGATTTCGGTCTCAATGCCGTTGCGCACCTTGATGACCAGCTTGACTTTGTCGCCGCCCATTTTTTGCACGTCGCCCTTGTCGAGGAACTTCACGTCCACGTTGCGCTTGGTCATTTTGTTGGTCAGCACGTCCATGATCTGGTCCAGCTGGAAGTCAGCGTCGCCGATCAGGGTGATTTCTTTGTCTTTCAGCTCGATGCTGGCCGAGGTGCCCTTGAAGTCAAAGCGGGTGGTGATTTCTTTGGTGGTGTTGTCTACCGCGTTGCGCACTTCGGGCAAGTCGGGTTCGCAAACGGTGTCGAATGAAGGCATGTTTTTATCTCAAATAAGGGGGCGCAGCCACGGCGCAGCGGGGCGCGGTGGGACAATCTGGCGATGTTAATCGAGAAAAATGTTCCCCTGCGCAGCTATAACACCTTTGGCATCGTTGCCCGCGCCCATACGCTGGTGCGCATTGCCAGCGAGGCCGACGTGCTGGCGCTTCAAGGTGACGCCACCCTGGCAGCGCAGGCCAAATTTGTGCTGGGCGGCGGCAGCAACATCGTGCTGACCGGCGACGTGCGCCCGGTGGTGCTGAAGGTCGAAGTGGTGGGTAAGCGTCTGGTTGCCGAGACCGACAAAGCCTGGGTGGTGGAGGCCGGGGCGGGCGAACGCTGGCACGACTTTGTGGCCTGGACGCTGGACCAGGGCTACCCCGGGCTGGAAAACCTGGCGCTGATCCCCGGTACCGTGGGCGCGTCGCCCGTGCAGAACATTGGCGCTTACGGGGTCGAGCTGCAAGACCGTTTCGAGGCGCTGGATGCGGTGGATCTGTTGACCGGCCAGCGTTTCAGCCTGAACGCGGCCCAGTGCGCGTTTGGCTACCGCGACTCGGTCTTCAAGCACCAGGGTGGCCTGGGGCTGGAGGGCCGGGCGCTGATTACCCGGGTGCGCTTCCATTTGCCCAAGGCCTGGAGGCCGGTGCTGGGCTACCTCGATCTGGAGCGAAAAATGGCCGCTACCGGCGTGGACCAGCCCTCGGCGCGCCAGATATTCGACTGGATTTGCGAGATTCGCCGCGCCAAGCTGCCCGACCCGGCGGTCATCGGCAACGCGGGGAGCTTCTTCAAAAACCCCACCGTCAGCACCGAGCAGTGCGCCGACATCATCGCCCGTGATCCCAAGGTGGTTTATTACCAACTGGCCAACGGCACGGTGAAGCTGGCCGCCGGCTGGCTGATCGACGCTTGCGGCTGGAAGGGCAAGACGGTGGGCAACGCGGGCGTGTTTGACAAGCAGGCGCTGGTGCTGGTCAACCGGGGTGGCACGGACCACCCAGCCACCGGCGGCGAGGTGATGACGCTGGCCAAAGCCATTCAGACCAGCGTCTACGAGCGGTTTGGGATTCGGCTGGAGCCGGAGCCCGTAGTGGTTTGACTCTGGGCAAGCGCAGCGAAGCCCCATCGTGAGATACCGCAGAACCGGCTCTGCCGGGCTGCTGGTATCGCCCCCTGCAAGGGGGTTGGCGGAAACGCGAAGCGTGTAGCCTGGGGGTGTTCAACCAAAGTGGCAAATGTAGTGGTAGGGGGCTGTCACGCGGATCTGGAACGAGGTGTTGCCGGGCACGCTGAACTGCTCGCCTTCGCCGGACGCGACCCAGTCGTCGCTACCGGCCAGCCGGTATTCGCACATGCCGCCCACGCCTTCCATGATTTCGGGCGCGCCGGTGTTGAAGGTCAGGTTGGACGGCAGGATCACGCCCACGGTCTTGACTGTGCCGTCGGCCAGCGTCAGGCGATGGCTGACGCATTTACCTTCAAAGTAAACGCTGGCTTGGGTGGTGACGGTAACGTTGTCGAATTGGCTGGTGGTCATGGTTGTCTTTCAGGTATTTGCTATTGCTTTGGTAGCTGTTCGTGCAGGTGGAATATGCGCTGGTGGCTTATTTTATGGTTAAACGCGGTCCGCCCAGGCATCGGGGCTAAAACCGACCGTAGTGGTTGCATCCGCCCATTCCACCACCGGGCGCTTGATGGTGCTGGCGTGCGCCAGCATCACCGCCTGGGCACTGGCCGCATCCACCACCGACGCCTGCGTAGCCGCGTCCAGCAGCCGCCAGGCCGTGCCTTTGCGGTTCAGCAGTTTGTCCCAGCCGACCGCCTGGCACCAGGCGGGTAGCCGGTCGGCCGGCACACCGGCTTTTTTGAAATCGTGGAAGGTGTAGGGCAGGGCGTGTGTATCGAGCCAGACGCGCGCCTTCTTCACCGTATCGCAGTTGGGGATGCCGTAGAGGGTAATCATGGGCAGATTATCTGTGTGTCGACGGTTTTTTCCAGGGAACCTACGGAACCGGCTTTGCCGGGCCGTCAGGTTCGCCCCCTGCAAGGGGGTTGGCGAAAGCGAAGCGAAGCCTGGGGGGGGCAGCGTTCCACGACAATAGAGCCTATGCAAACCCTTAACGACTGGCTGGCCCACTGTGAGCGGCTACACCCCACCACCATCGAACTCGGCCTGGACCGGGTGCGCACCGTCGCCCAGCGCATGGGTCTGCGTTTTGACTGCCCGGTCATCACCGTGGCGGGCACCAACGGCAAGGGCTCTACCTGTGCCATGCTGGAGGCGATTTTGCTGCAGGCGGGCTACCGCACCGGGGTCTATACCTCGCCGCATCTGGTGCATTTTGAAGAGCGCTGCCGCATCGGCGGGGAGATTGCTAATGCTCCTGATTTTGTAGCACACTTCGCAGCAGTGGAGAGCGCTAGAGGCGATATTTCTTTAACGTATTTTGAATTTTCCACGCTGGCCATCCTGGCGCTGATGGCCCAGTCCGGGCTGGATGTGGCGGTTCTGGAGGTGGGCCTGGGCGGACGGCTGGACGCGGTGAACATCATCGACACCGACTGCGCCATCCTCACCAGCATCGACCTGGACCACATGGACTTTTTGGGCAGCGACCGCGAGACGATTGGCTTCGAGAAGGCCGGCATCATGCGCGCGGGCAAGCCTGCGGTGGTGGGCGACCCGGTGCCGCCGCAAAGCGTGCTGGACCACGCCCAAGCCATCGGGGCTGACCTGTGGCGCTTTGGCGATGACTTCAACTTTTCGGGCGACAAGCAGCAGTGGGGCTGGGCGGGGCGGGGGCGCAGGTACAGCGGGCTGGCCTACCCAGGGCTGCGCGGTGCCAACCAGTTGCTGAACGCGTCGGGTGTGCTGGCGGCCTTGACGGCGCTGCGCGAACGGCTGCCTGTGACCGCGCAGGCGGTGCGGGTGGGGTTGTCGTTGGTCGAGCTGCCGGGCCGCTTCCAGATCGTGCCGGGCCAGCCCACGCTGGTGCTGGACGTGGCGCACAACCCACACGCGGTGGCGGCATTGGCGGCGAACCTGGACGCGATGGGCTTTTACCCCACCACCCATGCAGTGTTCGGCGCCATGGCCGACAAAGATTTGCAGCCCATGCTGGCGCGCATCGGCCCGTTGATCGACCGCTGGTATTTCACCGACCTGCCCACCGGGCGGGCCGATTCGGCCGCCCACTTGCAAAGCCAATGGCAGACCCAAAATACCCGTAAGGATGCATCCAGCGCTGTGTACACCAACCCCATGCAGGCGCTGCATGCCGCCGTAAGCGCCGCAGACCCCGCTGATAGAATCGTGGTCTTTGGATCATTTTTCACCGTTGGCGGCGTCCTTGAGGGCGGTCTTCCCCGGCTGACTGCCAAACACATGGGTTCCTGACCACGACTTGTGCAGGGCCCACGGGGGCCGCAGGCCAGCCAAGGTCCATCACCCAGGTGCTGCGCAAGTCCTACCACTACTCTTCCGCATGGCTTTTTTCAAGTTCCGTTCTCGCGGCGCACAAGGCGACGAACAGTCGGCTGGTCCGGCTGAAACCATCGACGGCATGCGCCGCCGTGCCAGGCACCGGCTGATCGGCGCTGCGCTGCTGGTCTTGGTTGGTGTGGTGGGTTTTCCGCTGCTGTTTGACACCCAACCGCGCCCGATAGCGGTAGATATTCCTATCGACATCCCCGACAAAGCCAAGCTCAAGCCGCTGGCTATAGCCCGGAGTGAGGGCCCGGCGGATGCCGTGGTCAAGGTGGAAAAGCCCGTCAGCACGGTAGAGCCCGTGGTAGCAGAGGCCAAAGTAGCCACAGAGTCCAGCCTGGATGCGCGGGAAGAGGTGGTGGCCCCCCGGCCTGCGCCCAAAGTGGACAAGCCCGTCCCGGCCAAACCCGAGCTGAAATCCGAACCCAAGCCCGAGCCCAAACCGGTGCACAAGGCCGATGAAGACGGTGCCAAAGCCAAGGCGCTGCTGGAAGGCAAGGCCAGCGCCGATGCGGGCGGTGACCGGTTCATCGTGCAGGTCGGCGCTTTTGCCGACACCACCAAGGCCCGTGATGCCCGCCAGAAGCTGGAGCATGCCGGTTTGAAAACCTACACCCAGGTCGTAGAGACCAAGGATGGCCCCCGCACCCGGGTCCGGGTGGGGCCGTTTGCCAACAAAGCCGAGGCCGACAAAGCCGCCAGCAAGATCAAGGGACTGGACTTGTCCGCCTCGATCTTGGCCCTGTAAGTGCCTGCTGCGATGGCGGTGCTGGACTGGGCTGTGTTGTTTGTGCTGGGCGCGTCGCTGTTGTTGGGCGCGGTGCGCGGCCTGGTGTTTGAGGTGTTATCGGTGCTGGGCTGGGTGGCTGCCTTTGTCGTTGCGCAGTGGTTTTCCGCCGATGTGGCGGGCAAGTTGCCGATGGGGCAGGCGTCTGCCACCATCCGCACCGCGGCCGGGTTTGTGCTGGTGTTTGTTGCTGCGGCGTTTGCTGCCGGGTTGTTGGCCCGCTTGGTCCAATCGCTGGTGCAGGCGGTGGGCTTGCGCCCCGTGGACCGGGTGCTGGGCGCCGCGTTCGGCCTGTTGCGCGGCATTATTTTGTTGTTGATCGCTGCGGTGGTGGTCCACATGACAGGCATGCACCACAGCGGCTGGTGGCAAGAATCTCGCAGTGCCGGTGTTTTGACCGATGTGCTGCATACCGCCCGGCCGCTGTTGCCGGAGTCTTTTGTTCAATTTTTACCGTGACGCAAGTCACTCGCTAGGGAATAAACCATGTGTGGAATCGTTGGAGTTGTCAGCAACGCCCCCGTCAATCAGCTGATCTATGACGCCTTGCTGTTATTGCAGCACCGGGGCCAGGACGCAGCCGGTATCGTCACCCAGCTGGACCGCAAGTTCTTCATGCACAAGGCCAAGGGCATGGTGCGTGACGTGTTCCGCACCCGCAACATGCGCGGCCTGCCTGGCAACTGTGGTCTGGGCCAGGTGCGCTACCCCACGGCGGGCAATGCCTACAGCGAAGAAGAGGCCCAGCCCTTCTATGTCAACGCGCCGTTTGGCATCGTGCTGGTGCACAACGGCAACCTGACCAACGCCCATGCGCTGAAGGCCGAACTGTTCAACACCGACCACCGCCATATCAACACCGAGAGCGACTCCGAAGTACTGCTCAACGTGCTGGCGCACGAGATCGAGAAATCCACCCGTGGGCTGCCGTTGTCGCCGTTGGATGTGTTTGCTGCGGTGCGCAATGTGCACCGCCGGGTGAAGGGGTCGTATGCGGTGATCGCCTCCATTGCAGGCCACGGCATCCTGGCGTTTCGCGACCCGTTTGGCATCCGTCCGATGTGCATGGGCCGGGCTCCCGGCTCGGTGATGTTTGCCAGCGAATCGGTCTCCCTGGAGGGCACGATGCACACCCTGGAGCGTAATTTGGCCCCGGGTGAAGCGGTGTTTGTGGACCTGGAAGGCAATGTGCACGCCCAGCAGTGCGCCGACGCGCCCACGCTGAACCCCTGCATCTTTGAATATGTGTACCTGGCCCGGCCCGATTCGGTGATGGACGGCATCTCGGTCTACCAGGCGCGTTTGAACCTGGGTGAGACCTTGGCCAAGCGGGTCATCTCGACCGTGCCACCGCAGGACATCGACGTGGTGATCCCTATCCCTGAGTCCAGCCGTCCCAGCGCGATGCAGCTGGCGCAGCTGCTGGGCTTGCCGTACCGCGAAGGTTTTGTGAAGAACCGCTATGTGGGCCGTACCTTCATCATGCCTGGCCACGAAGTGCGCAAAAAGTCGGTGCGGCAAAAGCTTAATGCGGTTGCCAGCGAATTCAAGGGCCGCAATGTGCTGCTGGTGGACGATTCCATCGTGCGTGGCACCACGTCCAAAGAAATCGTCCAGATGGCGCGCGATGCGGGCGCCCGCAAGGTCTATATGGCCAGCGCCGCGCCGCCGGTGCGCTTCCCCAATGTGTACGGCATCGACATGCCGACCAAGGACGAACTGGTCGCGCATGGCCGCACGGTGGAGCAAATCCGCGAGCTGATTGGTTGTGACGCGTTGATTTACCAGGACGTGGATGGCATGAAACGCGCCATTTGGTCCGCCGTAGTCCCCTCCGAAGATCCGTTGGCCGTGCCGGTCAGTGGTTTCGATGCATCCTGTTTTGACGGCGTGTACGTCACCGGCGACATCACTTCTGACGATATCCAGCGCCTGAACGAGAGCCGCCCTGGCAGCCAAGACCCGGACGGCGACAACTCACGCCTGGCCCTGCCGAACGCTGAACCAGTTTGAATCCCATGACACAGAAAATCCGTACCCGTTTCGCCCCATCGCCGACCGGCTTCATCCATCTGGGCAATATCCGCTCGGCGCTCTACCCCTGGGCGTTTGCCCGCGCCACCGGCGGTGACTTCATTTTGCGGATTGAAGACACCGACGTGGAGCGCTCCACCCAGGCGGCCGTCGATGTGATCATCGAAGGTATGCGCTGGCTGGGCCTGGGCTACGACGAGGGTCCGTTCTACCAGATGCAGCGCATGGACCGTTACAAGGCAGTGCTGGCCGAGCTGGTGGCTGCCGGGCACGTCTACCCTTGCTACATGTCGGTTGCCGAGCTGGACGCCCTGCGCGAAGCCCAGATGGCTGCCAAAGAAAAACCCCGCTACGACGGTACCTGGCGGCCCGCAGACGGCAAAACCTTGCCCGCGATTCCCGCAGGCGTGCAGCCCGTGCTGCGCTTCAAGAACCCGCTGGGTGGCGTAGTGGCCTGGGACGACAAGGTTAAGGGCCGCATTGAAATCAGCAACAGCGAGCTGGATGACCTGGTGATTGCGCGCCCGGACGGCACGCCCACCTACAACTTCTGCGTGGTGGTGGACGACCTGGACATGGCCATTACCCACGTCATCCGTGGCGATGACCACGTGAACAACACGCCGCGCCAGATCAATATCTTCCGCGCCCTGGGCAAAGAGCATCCGGTCTATGCCCATCTGCCCACCGTGCTGAACGAGCAGGGTGAAAAGATGAGCAAGCGCAATGGCGCCAAGCCCGTAACCCAATACGCCGCCGAAGGTTATCTGCCCGACGCCATGGTGAATTACCTGGCCCGCCTGGGCTGGAGCCATGGTGACGACGAAATCTTCAGCCGTGAACAGTTTCTGCAGTGGTTCAACCTGGATCACCTGGGCAAGAGCGCGGCGCAGTTCGACGAAGCCAAGCTGCGTTGGGTCAATGCCCAGCATCTGAAAGCTATGGCCGATGACGCGCTGGCTGCGCTGGTCAGCGCGCATTTGCAGAGCCGTGGCATCCAGAGCGACGAGCGCCTGCCTGCCATCTGTGGTTTGTTCAAAGACCGTTGCGACACCACGATCGCCCTGGCCGACTGGGCTGCTACGTTCTATACAGATGTCACGCCTAAAGCAGAAGAACTGGCCCAGCACGTCACACCGGCTATCCAGCCTACGCTGGCGTTGCTGCGTGACAAGCTGGCTGCTTGCGTGTGGGACAAACCATCTATCTCAGCAGCCATCAAGGAAGTGCTGGTTGCGCAAGGCCTGAAAATGCCCCAGCTCGCCATGCCCGTGCGGGTTTTGGTGATGGGTACGGCCCAGACGCCATCGCTGGATGCGGTGCTTTTTTTAAGTTTTCGCGAAAAAGTTTTGCAACGCTTGCAAACATCGTAATTT
>CANFZJ010000072.1 GCA_947451445.1 Comamonadaceae bacterium | reverse complement strand
GTCACGATCACGGTCTTGGATTTCAGCGAGCCACCGTTGGCCAGTTGCACCTCGACCAGGCCGCCGGGGGTGGTGGCGGGGATCAGCTTGTCGCCGCGCTGCAGGTTCATTACGTCCACGCCATAGGCTTTGACGTGCGCGTCCAGACCCATGGCGAACTTGGGGCCATCGGTTTCCAGCACAGAGATAAAGTTTTCAATGGCCATGGTGTCGTTCACCTGCCCACCAAAACGCTCGGCGGCGATGCCGGTGCGGATGCCTTTGCGGGCGGCGTACACCGCGGCTGCAGCGCCTGCGGGGCCACCGCCGACCACCAGCACGTCATACGGGGCTTTGGCCGAGAGCCGGGCGGCGTCCTTGTCGGCTGCGCCGGTGTCGAGCTTGGTGACGATTTCTTCTACCGTCATGCGCCCCGAGCCGAAATGGCTGCCGTTCAGGTAGATGCTGGGCACGGCCATGACTTCGCGGGCGTTGACCTCGTCCTGGTACAGCGCGCCGTCGACGATAACGGTTTTGATCTTGGGGTTGAGTACCGACATCAGGGTCAGCGCCTGCACCACGTCGGGGCAGTTGTGGCAGCTGAGGCTCATGTAGACCTCGAAATGGAAGTCACCGTCCAGCGCCTGGATGCTCTCGATCACGTCGGCTTCCACCTTGGGTGGGTGGCCGCCGGTCCATAGCAGGGCCAGCACCAGCGAGGTGAATTCATGGCCCATGGGCACGGCGGCAAAGCGCAGGCTCATGTCACTGCCGATGCGGTTCAGGCTGAACGAGGGCTTGCGCGCGTCGGTGCCGTCGGTCTTCAGGGTAATTTTGTCGGACAACGCAACGACGTCCTCCAGCAGGCCACGCATCTCGGTGGCGCCTTTGCTGTCGTCCAGCGATGCTGTGATCTCGAACGGCTTGGTGACCCGTTCCAGGTAGCTCTTCAGTTGTGCCTTCAGGCTGTCGTCCAACATACTTTTCTTTCAGTCAATGCTGCCACCGGCCTCGTGAGCCAGCGGCAGGTTTTTTTACACAGATTTAGATCTTGCCAACCAGGTCGATGGAAGGGGTCAGCACGGCTGCGCCTTCGTTCCACTTGGCGGGGCAGACTTGGCCAGGGTGGGCGGCGGTGTACTGGGCGGCGCGCAGCTTGCGCACGGTTTCCTTCACGTCGCGGGCGATTTCGTTGGAGTGGATTTCGGCCGTCTTGATCACCAGCTCGGGGTTGATGATGAAAGTGCCGCGCAGCGCCAGACCTTCTTCAGGGATGTGCACGCCAAAAGCGTTGGTCAGCGTATGGGTAGGGTCGCCCACCAGTGGGAACTTGGCCTTGCCCACGGCGGGCGAGGTCTCGTGCCACACCTTGTGCGAGAAATGCGTGTCGGTGGTGATGATGTACACCTCGGCACCCATTTTTTGGAATTCAGCGTAGTTGTCGGCTGCGTCTTCGATTTCGGTGGGGCAGTTGAAGGTGAAAGCGGCCGGCATGAAGATCAGCACGTTCCACTTGCCCTTCAGGGTCTCGTCGCTGACGTCAATGAACTTGCCATTGTGGAAAGCTTGGGTTTTGAAAGGCTGGACTTGGGTATTGATCAAAGACATGGTGTTTCTTCCTGTTAAGCGATGGAGACAGAGTGCGGGTTGCACGGCTACCGGGGTGAATAATAGGCTATTAAATAGTACGTAACGATAGATATTTTGTATTTATCCAATAGCCAAAACAGGCCCCTGTATGGGGCCGATGCGCATGCTAACGCAAGCTGCGGTAGGTGTTGTCAGCTGTAAGTGCTTCTGTTTTGATAGCTGCTAGCGCAGGTTCTATCTGCGCTAAGGGGTTATTTGGCTTGTAATGTGTGGGGCTGACTGCAGGTTGATGGCACGATTGGCTTTTTGCAAATGAGAATTATTCGCATATACTTGCCACATTCCAGCTAGCCACATGTTTGCCCGGCACTGCGCTTTTCAGCCGCAGATGTCCGCCACCAGCCAGCCGTTGACCCTTTTCAACCACTGCTGTCAGGTGCCCCGTGCGTTCCTCCTCCTCCCCCTTTTTTACTGTTCGCCCGCTGCCCTGGCTGATCGCCCTGGCGTTTAGCGGTGTGGCCCAGGCCCAAACTGAGTTGGTGGCTGCGACCACTCTGCGCCCGGTGGTTGTCAGCGGCTCGCGCAGCGCGCAAGACCCGGACGACCTGCCCTTGTCCATCGACGTGATCCGCAGCCAGGACATCGAAAGCCAGCAGATCCAGGACATCCGTGACCTGGCCGCTGATCTGCCCAATGTGTCGGTCAAGCGGGCCCCGGCGCGCTTTGGCCTGGCGTCGGGCAACACCGGGCGGGACAGCAACGCGGGCTTCAATATCCGGGGGCTGGACGGTAACCGGGTGCTGCTGCTCACCGACGGCATCCGCATGCCGCGCAGCTACGTGTTCAGCGCCAACGCCTTTGGCCGCGACTATTTCGACCTCGGTCTGTACCAGCGGGTGGAAGTGGTACGCGGCCCGGCGTCGGTGCTGTACGGCTCGGACGGCGTGGCCGGGCTGGTCAACTTCATCACCTACGAGCCGTCGGACTTCTTGACGGCGACCAAAACCTTTGGCGGGCGGGCCAGCGTTTCTGGCAGCAGCGACGACAACGGCATCTCCGCCGGGGCCACGCTGGCGGGCCGGGCCAACGATGCATTGGAATGGATGGTCAGCGTGAACGGCAACCGGGCCGACGGCTTGAAGAACATGGGCACGGTGGACACCGCCAACACCACCCGCACCACGCCGAACCCTGAAAAAGACCGGGGCAACTCGGTACTGGGCAAGCTGGTGCTGCGCCCCAACGCCGACCAAAAGCACGTGCTGACTTTGGAGCACGTGCAAAAAAGTGCCGACTACAAGCTGCTGACCGCCGTAGCGGCCGTGCCTACCGCATACACCTCGGTGCTGGCCTCCACCGCCAAGACCGACCTGGACCGCAACCGCTTCACCTGGGACGCGCGCTACCAACTCGGCACGGCCTGGGCCGACAGCCTGCAAACCGTGGTCAGTTACCAGCGTGCCGGTTCGCGTGAAGTCGCCACCGAAGACCGCAACACCGCCGCCGACCGGGTCCGCGACACCACCTACGACGAAAACACCTGGCAGCTGGGCCTGCAAGCCAACAAGCTGCTGCGCCTGGGCGGTGACATGGCCCACAAATTGACCTACGGCGTGGACTACACCCGCGCCCAGGTCAGCACCCTGGGCACCGGCGTCACCCCGCCTGCGGGCGAAACCTTTCCCATCAAACGCTTTCCCGACACCACGGAAGCCAGCTCTGCGCTGTACTTGCAGGACGAGGCCATCGTGGGCGACTGGAGCGTCACCCCCGGTGTGCGCTTGGACCGCTTCAAGTTTGACCCCAGCCAGGCCGGTTTTGGCAGCACGGTGGTCGCCATGTCGGGCAGTGCGGTGTCGCCCAAGCTGGGCGTGCTGTACCGCGCCACACCCCAGTGGAGCGTGTTCGGCAATTACGCCTCGGGCTTCAAGGCCCCCAACGCGGGCCAGGTGAATGCGTTTTTTGAAAACGTCACCCAGTTCTATAAAACCATCCCCAACCCCAACCTGAAGCCGGAGAAGAGCCAGAACTTTGAAGTCGGCGCCCGCGGCAGGCTGGACGCGCTGACGCTGGACGTGGCCGCCTTCACCGGTCGCTTCAAAGACTTGATTGAAGATACCGTCAACGTCGGTGACCTCGGCACGGCGGCCAGCCCCACGGTGTACCAGTCCATCAACGTCGGCAACGCCCGCATCAGCGGTTTTGAAGTCAAAGGCAACTGGGACTGGGGCCGTGCGCTGGGCGGGCAGTTCAGCACCCCGTTCAACTACGGGCAAGCCCGTGGAAGCGACCTCGACACTGGCAAACCACTGGATTCGGTGGACCCGGCCAAGCTCAACGTGGGCCTGCAATACGCCACCACGGGCTGGGATCTGCACGTGAACCTGGCCCACCACGCCGCCAAAAAGCAGGGCGACACCAACGCCGCGCTGTTCGTCACCCCGGCCGCCACCACGCTGGACCTTGGCGGCCAGTGGCGCATCCAGAAAGGCCTGCGCCTGAACGCAGCCATCACCAACCTGACCGACACAAAGTACTGGAACTGGAGCGACGTGCGCGGCGCCACCGCCGCCCAGGTCGCCGTGATCGACGCCTACAGCCAGCCGGGACGCAGCCTGCGCGTGTCGCTGGTGGCGGACTTTTAACAGGAGCCTCTATGAACCAAGCCACCGACGACACCATCCACCCCGACATGCGTGAAGACGAGGAATACGCCATGCCCTGCGCCGAGGCCATGTTGGCCAGCTCACTCGCGCTGATGACCGGCTACATGCAAGGCTGCTGCGACGACCACCGCACCCAAATGGCGCAAAAAATCGTGCAGCACCTGGTCAGCCTGTCGCAGCACCCCATGCTGTCGCCCGACTTTAAAACCCTGCTGTGGAACCTGCACAGCCGCTGGCTGCCACAGACCCATATCCAAACGCCAGCCCCTGCCACAGTGCCGTTGGAACACGCCAGCGCCGCCCTTTGGCACAAAACACACGAGGTACTGCAATGAACTCCCATCCCTGGACCGATGACGCCCTGCGCGTCGCCTTTGCCGCTGCCCGCGCCAGCGGCAAACGGGCCAAAGACGCCGCCGAATCCATCGGCGTGGGCGAAGGCCGTGCCGTGGCCGCCCACTGCGGCGACCATGCCTATCCGCCCAAGGCCGTGCCCCTGCACGGCCCGTGGATCGACCTGCTCCAGGCCCTGGAGCCCTGCGGTCCGCTGATGGCGCTGACCCGCAACGCCAGCACCGTGCACGAGAAAACCGGTGTGTACCACAAGCTGTCGGCGGCAGGCCCGGTGATGGGCTTGGCGCTGGGCGAAGACATCGACCTGCGGATCTTCTTCAACCACTGGCACGCCGGCTTTGCCGTCACCGAGTTGGCCGCCAACCCGGCCAACCTCCCCTTGGTCAGCCTGCAGTTCTTCGACGCCCACGGTCAGGCCGTGCACAAAATATTCCAGCGCGACGGTGACATTGGCACCGACCGGGCTGCCTTCGACGCCGTGGTAGCCCGCTTCACCGCCCCGGCCCGCACCACCCAGTTCAGCCCCGCCGTGCCCGCCACCGCGCCACTGCCCGACGCGCAGATCGACGCCGACGGCCTGGGCAGCGCCTGGGCAGGCATGCAGGACACCCATGACTTCTTTGGCCTGCTCAAGCAGTTCAAAGCCGAGCGCCAGCAAAGCCTGCGCCTGATGCGTGGCCGCTTCAGCCACACACTGGCCCCGGCAGCGCTGCGCGAGCTGCTGCAAATCGCATCGTTCGACGGCACGCCCATCATGGTCTTCGTCGGCAGCCCCGGCTGCATCCAAATCCACACCGGCCCGGTGAAGCGCATCGAGCCGATGGACATTCGCGGCGTCCAATGGTTGAACGTGATCGACCCCAGCTTCAACCTGCACCTGTGCGAAGACGCCATTGCCCATGTCTGGCGGGTCGAAAAACCCACCGCCGACGGCGTGGTCACCTCGGTCGAAGCCTTTGACCACCAGGGCGACCTGATGGCCATGTTCTTCGGTGCCCGCAAACCCGGCCAGCCCGAGCTGCAGGCCTGGCGCGACCTGGTGGCCCAGCTGCCGGGGGTAGAAGCGGTGGCTGCATGAAGCATGAAAAAACTATTCCCGATGTCCCATCCACACCCACCCCGCCGCGCCGTCTTACGCTGGGCCGCCAGCGCTACGCTTGCCCCTGCTGCGTTGATGGCGCAGAACACCCAACCACCCCGGCTGGTGACCGTCGGCGGGGCACTTACCGAGATCGTCTACGCCCTGGGCGCTGAGGCCCAACTGGTCGGCACCGACACCACCAGCCTGTACCCGCTGGCCGCGCAGAGCACGGCCAAGGTGGGCTACATGCGTACCCTGTCGGCCGAGGGCCTGCTGGCGCTGCGGCCCGACAGTGTGATCGCCACCACCGAGGCCGGGCCGCCGGTGGTGCTGGACCAGCTGCGCAGCGCAGGCGTCAAGGTGGCGCTGGTCGAGTCCGACCACAGCTGGGCCGAGGTACAGCGCAAGCTGCAGGCCGTGGGCCGGGGTGCGGGCCGCGAGGCCCAGGCCCGCGCCCTGCAAACCCGGCTGGACGCCGAATGGACGGCGGTGCGCAAGCAGGTACTGCAGTTCAAAGGCCGTAAGCCGCGCGTGCTGTTCATCCTGTCGCACAGCGCCAGCGTGCAGGTGGCGGGCGAGAAAACCGCCGCCGACGCCATGCTGCGCTTCATCGGCGCGCAGAACGTGATGGCTGGCTCGAACGGCGGTTTTAGTGGCTACCGCCCCATGACCGCCGAGGCGATGGCCGCCGCCGCGCCGGATGTCATCCTGACCACCACCCAGGGCATCGAAACCCAGGGCGGGCTGGACAAGTTTTGGCAGCGCCCCGAGCTGGCGCTGACCCCTGCCTTCAAAACCCGGGCGCTGGTACACATGGAGGCGCTGGAGCTGCTGGGCTTTGGCCCGCGCCTGCCCGCCACGGTAAAGCTGTTGCACCAAAAGATGGTTTGGGCATGAACCGACTGAGCCGCTCCCAGGTCATGCTGCTGGGCAGCGCGCTGGTGCTGGCCAGCCTGCTCAGTGCCAGCGCACGCGGGGCTTACGCGATGGACTTGGCGTCGATCGCGCGCACCCTGTGGGCGCTGCTGTCCGGCGGGCTGGACGGCTCGCCTGCGCAGCTGGTCTTTTTAAACATCCGCCTGCCGCGCCTGCTGCTGGGGCTGGCGGCGGGGGCGGGGCTGGGCATGTCCGGGGCGCTGATGCAGGGCCTGTTTCGCAACCCGCTGGCCGACCCCGGCTTGATTGGCGTCAGCAGTGGCGCGGCGCTGGCGGCAGGCATCACCATCGTGCTGGGCAGCCGCTACTTTCCCGACTTGCCGCGCAGCCTGGGCAGTTGGACCCTGGTGCTGATGGCGTTTGCCGGCAGCCTGACCGTGACCGTGCTGATCTACGCGCTGGCCCAGTCGCAAGGTAGCACCCGCGTTGGCCTGATGCTGTTGGCGGGCGTAGCCATCAACGCGCTGGCCGGGGCCGGGCTGGGGTTTTTGACCTTTCTGGCCAGCGACGAGCAGCTGCGCAGCATCCAGTTCTGGCTGCTGGGCAGTTTGGGCGGGGCCCGCTGGAGTGCCGTGGTTTTGGTGGTTGCTATCGTTTTAATAGCTTTCTGCGCAGGTAGTACCTGCGCTAGAGCCCTAAATGCCATTGCATTGGGCGAAGCCCAGGCCGTGCTCCTGGGCGTGGACGTGGAGGCCACCAAGCGCCGCGCCGTGGCCATCACCGCGCTGGCCGTGGGCGCGGTCACCGCCACCACCGGGATGATCGGCTTCGTCGGCCTGCTGGCCCCGCACTGCGTGCGCCTCGTAGCCGGGCCGGACCACCGCACGGTGCTGCCTGGCTCGGCCATGCTGGGCGCGGCCCTGGTGCTGCTGGCCGACAGCGTGGCCCGCACGGCGGTGGCCCCGGCCGAGCTGCCGCTGGGCGTGCTGACTGCGTTGGTTGGCGTGCCGTTTTTCTTGGCTCTACTGCGTCAATTCAAGGAGCGGGTATGAACCATTTTTTGGAAGCCCAGGCTGTGTCCTGCGTCATCGGCGGGGCCACGCTGCTGCATTCGCTGTCGGCGCGCTTTGCCACCGGGCAGTTTGCCGCCATCCTCGGGCCCAACGGCGCGGGCAAGTCCACCCTGTTGTCGCTGCTGTGCGGACAGCGCCGGGCCAGCCGGGGCCAGGTGTTTTTGCAGGGCGAGCCGCTGGGCGGCTATTCGGCCCAGGCGCTGGCCTGCCGCCGGGCGCTGCTGCCGCAAGACCTGTCCATCGCCTTTGACTACACCGTGCAAGACGTGGTTGAACTGGGCCGCCACCCGCATCGGCACAAACCCAGCGCGGTTGAGACCGACATCGTGCAGCGCGCCATGCAGGCTACCGGCGTGCTGGCCCTGGCGCACCGCGTGCTCAACACCCTCAGCGGCGGCGAGCGTGCCCGCGCCCAGCTGGCCCGGGTGCTGGCGCAAATCTGGGAGCCCGTGCCCGACGGCCAGAGCCGCTGGCTGCTGCTGGACGAGCCCACTGCCGCGCTGGACGTGCACCACCAGCACGCCGTGCTGCGCCTGGCCCGCCGCTGGGCGCACAGCCACGGCGTGGGGGTGGTGGCCGTGCTGCACGACCTGAAGCTGGCCCTGCGCTACGCCGACCAGGCACTGCTGCTGCAAGACGGCCAGGTGCAGGCCGACGGCCCGCCCGTGGAGGTGCTGGACGTGGCTACCGTCAGCCGCATTTGGCAGGTAGACGTGCACACCGTACAGGGGGCCGATGGCTGCCCGCAACTGTTGATGGCTTGAGAGGAATGTTCATGCAAACCCACCCCGTTCGTATCCACCCCCTGAAGGCCAAGCCACCGTCCGACGTCGCTTGCGAATACACCGCCCTGGTCCGCATGCTGGCCGGAGCCCAGTCCCGCGTCACCACCCTGGTGTGCGACCACCAGCAGCAAATCCAGGCCCTGCAAGCCCAGATCATGCGGCTGCGCGCCCGCGTGGTGGTGCAGGCCACCCTGCTGGCCTGGCTGCGCGATTCGCTGGTGCAGTTGGAGCCCGAGCCGCCAGAAGACCTGACCGCCCACGCCGCCGCTGCCGACTGGGTTATTTGCCAAACCGGCTGCGTCAGCCATGGCGGGTATTGGCGGGAAGACGACGGCTGTAGGCGGACGGGGAAGGGGTGCGTGCTGGTGGAGGGCAGCGAGGGGCTTGTCATCCAACCGCCATAAAACCTACACACCCCCGTCACACACAACTTTCAGACTCACCCCCAACACAAGGAGAAGTCCATGAAAGAACTGCCTACCCCTACCTTTGCGCTGTCGCCGCTGACTCCGTCATCTTTGCTTCGGGGGTCACTTCATCGACGCGACGAACGGGTGGTTACGCAAGCTGCGCCGGATGTCGGCGGCATCGCGGTTTCCTGGGCGCGGCACCAGGATGAGGTTCGGGAAGCCCAGCGTCTGAGGTACCAGGTGTTCGCGGTGGAGATGGGCGCGCGCCTGGCCACCCGGCTGCCCGGCCATGACGTGGATTTGTTTGACGATTTTTGCGAGCATTTGCTGGTGCGTGATACGGCGACGCAAGAGGTGATCGGCACCTACCGGGTGCTGACGCCGGTGCAGGCCAAGCGCGTGGGCAGCACCTACAGCGACACCGAGTTTGACCTGGTGCGCTTGCGCACGCTGCGCAGCCGCATGGTGGAACTGGGCCGCAGCTGCGTACACGCCGAGCACCGCCACGGTGGCGTGATTCTGGCGCTGTGGGGGGCGTTGGCCGAGTTCATGCAGCGCAACCAGTTGGACACCATGGTGGGCTGCGCCAGCATTCCCATGCTGCACAACGGACTGGTCAGTGGCGACGCGGCGGCCAGCATCTGGCAACAGCTGCAAAAGACGCACATGGCACCGATCGAATACCACGTGCAGCCGCGCCTGGCCTTGCCTATCGAGCAGTTTGACAGCACGTTGCTGATCGAACCACCAGCCTTGATCAAGGGCTATCTGCGCCTGGGTGCGCGGGTGTTGGGCGCGCCCGCGTGGGACCCGGATTTCAATACGGCGGACTTGCCGATGATGTTGCGGATTGCGGATTTGCCATCGCGCTACCGCAAACATTTCGGCGGGTAGTGGCTCACCCCCAGTCTGCGCGCACTGCGTGTCGCTACGCCAACCCCCTTGCAGGGGGCAACACCAGCAGCCTGGCAAAGCCAGTTCTGCGGTGTTCTGGAAGGGAGTCCGTTGCGTTTGCCGCGAGGGCTAGACCGGCGAATACGCCAGCCGCACGTAAATCGGCGCAAAGGCCTCGGCCTGCACGATTTCGACCAGCGTTTCCTTGGCCAGCTCCAGCAGGGCGATGAAGGTCACGACTAGCACCGACATGCCTTTGCCGGGGTCGAACAGCTCTTCAAATTCGACAAACTTGCGGCCTTGCAGGGTTTTCAGCAGAAAACCCATGTGTTCACGCACCGACAGCTCTTCACGGCTGATCTTGTGGTGCTGGACTAGTTTGGCACGGCGCAATATGTCGCGCCAGGCTTCTTGCAGGTCGGCCACGTGCACGTCGGGCAGGCGCGGTTGCAGCGCTTGCTCGATATACACCTGGGCTTTCAAAAAGTCACGGCCAAACTGGGGCAGGGCGTTGAGCCGGGCCGCGGCCAGCTTGATCTGCTCGTATTCCAGCAGGCGGCGTACCAGGGCGGCGCGCGGGTCTTCGGCCTCTTCGCCTTCGGCTACCTTTTTGGGCGGCAGCAGCATGCGCGACTTGATCTCGATCAGCATCGCTGCCATCAGCAGGTAGTCGGCCGCCAGCTCCAGGTTGCGGCTGCGGATTTCGTCCACATACACCAGGTACTGGCGCGTCAGCCCGGCCATGGGGATGTCGAGAATGTTGAAGTTCTGCTTGCGGATCAGGTACAGCAGCAAATCCAGCGGGCCTTCAAAGGCTTCGAGGAACACCTCCAGCGCGTCCGGCGGGATGT
>CANFZJ010000071.1 GCA_947451445.1 Comamonadaceae bacterium | reverse complement strand
TGAAACTTATATTAAGTTATCTTTGAGAGCTTCTGTTTTGGGTTTTGTTTTATTGTTCTTGGTTTTTATTTTTATTTTTTTTGTGTCTAAATATTTTAGAGTTAAAGAAGAATCGATACATATTTTTTGCGTAATATCGTTTTATTTTTTTATTAGAATATATGTTATTCAGAATGAGATTTTTCTGCAATTAAATGCAACTATTAAATCATCTGTTTTTCGATCTATTGTTGAATTGTTCGTTCGAATTTTTTTATATTTAACGGTTTTCTTTTGGTTTAAAAAAAATCCTGAATTTTTGTTTGTTGCACTTGGGATTTTTGAGTTTTTATTTTATGAATTTAATATGAGAAAAAACATTGGGTCATTCCCAATATTTTCATATTTTAAATATAATTTATTTTTTCGGTAAATATTCGTGAGAATTCTTCTCTACGGCATTAACTTTGCCCCCGAACTCACCGGCATCGGCAAATACACCGGCGAAATGGCCGCCTGGCTGGCCGCACGCGGGCATGCGGTGCGCGTCATTACCGCGCCGCCGTACTACCCGGCCTGGCAGGTGGGGGCCGGGTACAGCGCCCGCCGCTACACCACCGAGGTATGGCAGGGCGCCACCGTGCTGCGCACGCCGCTGTGGGTGCCGCGCCAGCCCGGCGGCTTGAAGCGCCTGCTGCACCTGGCCAGCTTTGCCCTGGCCAGCCTGCCGGTGCTGCTGGGCCAGTGGCGCTGGCGGCCCGATGTGGTGTGGGTGGTAGAGCCGCCGCTGTTTTGCGCCCCCGCCGCTGCCGCATTGGCAGGGTTGACCGGGGCCAAGGCCTGGCTGCATGTGCAAGATTACGAGGTAGACGCGGCGTTTGACCTGGGCCTGCTAAAAGGCGCGCTGCTGCGCCGCTGCGTGGCGGCGGGCGAGCGCTGGCTGATGCGCCGGTTTGACCGTGTATCCACCATCTCAGGCCGCATGCTGGACCGGGCGCGCAGCAAGGGCGTGGACGCGGCGCGGCTGGTGTCGTTTCCTAACTGGGTAGATATATCTGCCATCCGGCCGCTGGCCGGGCCCAGCCCGTACCGGGCCGAGCTGGGCATTGCGCCCGGCGCGGTGGTGGCGCTGTACTCGGGCAACATGGGCGGCAAGCAGGGGCTGGAGGTGCTGGCCGAGGCCGCTGCGCTGCTGCAAACCCAGCCGCAGGTGCAGTTTGTGCTGTGCGGCGGCGGCGCGGGCCGGGCCGACCTGGTGGCCCGCTGCCAGGGCCTGCCCAATGTGCGGTTTCTAGACCTGCAGCCCATGGAGCGCCTGGGCGACCTGCTGGGCCTGGCCGACATCCACCTGCTGCCGCAGCGCGCCGATGCCGCCGACTTAGTCATGCCGTCCAAGCTCACCGGCATGCTGGCCAGTGGCCGGGCGGTGGTGGCCACCGCCCATGCCGACACCGAGCTGGGCCGGGTCGTAGCCGCCCACTGCGGCCTGACCGTGCCGCCCGAAGACGGCGCGGCCCTGGCCGAAGCCATCCGCACCCTGGCCGCCAACCCGCAGCAGCGTGCGGCGCTGGGCCTGGCGGCCCGGGCCTATGCCGAGGCCGAGCTGGACAAAGACGCGGTGCTGGGCCGGTTTGAGGCGGCGCTGCAGGTGCTACTAAATTCATAGCTGCTTGCGCAGGTATTTACTGCGCGAACTGCCTTTTTCACCTGTAGCGTGCAGCGGCCCGGTGCGGTGTTTGGGCGGGAATGACGGTGATTGGGGTTGTCTGAGCCATGTAGTTAATCAGGCGATTTGTTTGCTGGTGTGGCATGCGTAGATAGGTGCGCATGGGAGCCAGTTTTTCCCATCACCTGGTCGTTCACAATCCATCACTCGAATGTCGGTATAGGAGCCTCTATGCACAGAATTACTTTGGAACCTGGCAAGCGCGGTGGAAGGCTTTGTATACGGGGGCTGCGTATTACGGTGTACGACGTGCTGTCTATGCTCTCCAGCGGGATGAGCCAGCAAGATATACAGGACGACTTTCCGGAGCTGGAGCCGGAGGATATTTGGGCTGCGCAGGCTTTTGCGGCAGGCTCGGTGCATTGAGTGCAGGGGCGCTGCTGTTTTTTCAAACTTGCTGAAACGTGGATATGGATGGGCTGGAGCGCCCTACGCTGCAGGAGCGGGCGGGTTTTGTGACGTTGACCTTCGTTTTGCCCGGCGCTGCGGCGCCTAAGTTGCAGTGGCAGGACGTGGCAAAAAGGTCAGAGAAAACGTCGGTAAAAATGTCAGAGAAAACGTCGGGGAAAACGTCAGTGAAAAAACCCGAAAAAACGTCGGAGAAAGCGTCAGAGAAAACGTCGGTAAAAGCGTCAGAGAAAACGGCCACGAAAACGTCGGGTAAAACGCCCGAATCCATCCTCCTGTTGGTCGTGCAAAACCCCCTGATTGCGACTGCTGAGTTGTCGCTTGTGCTTGGGATTAGCACGCGGTCGGTGGCACGCAATCTGTGCAAGCTGCAGCAAGCCCAGCGGCTGGTGCGCGTAGGTGGCGCAAAGGGGGGCCATTGGAAGGTCTTGCAAGTGTTGCCATCGCTGCCAGCGCAAGCCGTTTAAGGTGGTTTTTTATTTTTTAAATAGTTAACAGAATGAAAATTACAGTTATTGGTACCGGTTATGTAGGTTTGGTGTCGGGCGCGTGCCTGGCGGACGTGGGCAACGATGTGCTGTGCCTGGACGTGGACCCGGCCAAGATCGCGATCTTGGAGGGCGGCGGCATACCTATCCACGAGCCGGGGCTGGAGGACGTGGTGCGCCGCAACGTGGCGGCGGGGCGTTTGTCGTTCACCACCGACGTGGTGCGGGCGGCGCAGTTTGGCACGGTGCAGTTCATCGCGGTGGGTACGCCGCCGGACGAAGACGGCTCTGCCGACCTGCAGTACGTGCTGGCGGCGGCGCGCAACATTGGCCAGCACATGGACGGCTACCGGGTGGTGGTAGACAAATCTACCGTGCCGGTGGGCACGGCCGACAAGGTGCGGGCGGTGCTGGCGGCCGAGCTGGCGGCGCGGGCCGATGCGGGTGGCGGCGCGCGGGGCTTTAGCGTGGTGTCCAACCCCGAGTTTTTGAAAGAGGGCGCGGCCATTGAGGACTTTATGCGGCCCGACCGCATCGTGGTGGGCGCGGACGATGCGCAGGCCATCGAGCTGATGCGCCAGCTGTATGCGCCGTTTCAGCGCAACCGCGAAAAGCTGGTGCTGATGGATGTGCGCAGCGCCGAGCTGACCAAGTACGCGGCCAACGCGATGCTGGCCACGCGCATCAGCTTTATGAACGAGCTGGCCAACCTGGCCGAGGTGCTGGGGGCCGACATCGAACTGGTGCGCTCGGGCATTGGCAGCGACCCGCGCATTGGCAGCCACTTTTTGTATGCGGGCTGCGGGTATGGGGGGTCGTGCTTTCCGAAGGACGTGAAGGCGCTGGTGAAAACCGCCAGCCAAAACGGCTACCAGCTGCGGGTGCTGGCGGCGGTGGAAGAGGCCAACGACGCGCAAAAGCATGTGCTGGTGCGCAAGATTACCGAGCGCTTTGGCGAAGACCTGGCCGGGCGGCGGTTTGCGCTGTGGGGCCTGGCCTTCAAGCCCAATACTGACGACATGCGCGACGCGCCCAGCCGGGTGCTGGTGGCCGAGCTGCTGCGCCGGGGGGCCACCGTCACGGCCTACGACCCGGTGGCGATGCCCGAGGCCGAGCGCGTGTTTGGCGACCTGCCGGGCCTGGCCTATGCCGGGCGGCCCAAGAGCGCGCTGGACGATGCCGATGCGCTGGTCATCGTGACCGAGTGGAAGGAGTTTCGCAGCCCCGACTTCGACGCCATCAAGACCCGCCTGCGCCAGCCGGTGGTGTTTGACGGCCGCAACCTGTACGACCCGGCGCTGGTGCGCGGGCTGGGGATCGAATACTTCAGCATTGGGCGGGCGTAGCCAGGCGCCATTCCCGCCTGCGCGGTGATCCAGTGCCCTTATCCCCGTCATTCCCGCGCAGGCGGGAATCCAGTACGGCGGTGCGGGCCGTTAACGGCGCTTCTGGATTCCTGCCTGCGCGGGAACGGCGGAGGTGGGGGCCATGCATCCCACCAGGCAGATTTTTAAAAACAAGGTGTACGCATGCAAGCAACGCGACTGGCCATTCCCGAGGTGGTGTTGATCGAACCCAAGGTGTTCGGTGACGCTCGGGGTTTCTTTTATGAGAGCTTTAACCAGCAGGCCTTCAACCAGGCCACGGGGCTGGAGGTGAACTTTGTGCAAGACAACCACAGCCGCAGCGGCAAAGGCGTGCTGCGTGGGCTGCATTACCAGCTGGCGCCGCATGCCCAGGGCAAGCTGGTGCGGGTGGTGCGCGGGGCGGTGTTCGATGTGGCGGTGGACATCCGCAAGTCGTCCCCCACGTTTGGCCAGTGGGTGGGCGCAGAGCTGACGGAGGACAACCACCGGCAGCTGTGGGTGCCGCCGGGCTTTGCCCATGGCTTTTTGGTGTTGAGCGATACGGCTGACTTTTTGTACAAAACCACCGGCTACTACGCCGCTACGCATGAGCGCTGCATTGCCTGGGACGACCCGACCATTGGCATCACCTGGCCCCAGGGCATAGCGCCGCAGCTGTCGGCCAAAGATGCGCTGGGCCAAACGCTGCAAGACGCCGAAGGCTTTGCCTGAGCCCTGCAGGGCGGGCGCGGGAATGGCGGAGTGGGGGCGGCATATGTGGCTAAAAATGCCTTTAGCGCAGGTAGAGTATGCGGTGGTAGCTATCTATTAAATAGCAAGTGCCTGGAGCGGGTAGCGGCGGAGACGGGCAACACGGTGTCGGATGGCGGGCGTAGGTGCTCCGCTAAAGTTGTTACGATGTGTTTACAACCCACGGCTTTCTGAGATGGAGACCCTCCCGTCCTATGCCTTTCATTTGCTATCAAATAAGTAGCTGCTACCGCAGGTTTAATAAGCGCCAGAGCCTCTTTGGGCTTAAACCCGCCTGGCCGGGCAGCAGGGGCGCAGCATGATGCGCGAACGGGTTCGGGTGCGCGTGCGGGCTCGGCGGCGCAAGGTGTGGCTGCGCTACCTGGGGCCGCTGGCGTCGCTGCTGGTGGTGCTGGGGGTGGTGTGGTTGTACGGGCAGCTGCTGGGGGACGCACCGCAGACGCCCGGTGCGGCGGTGCCGGCTGCCGCGCTGCCGCAGGAGCGCACGGCGGCTTTGCGCCCGGTGGTTTTGCCGCAAGACGACGCGCCGCATGCCACGGGCATGGAATGGTGGTACTACAACGGCCACCTGCGCGGCGACAACGGCGAGGCGTATTCCTTCCACGTGGCGGTCTTTTTGCACGACGGGGTGGTGCGGCACACGGTGTTCCACGGTTCGCTGAACGACCACCGCAGCGGCCAGCGCTTTACCGGGCAGCTGCGCACGGCGGGTATCCCGACCAGCAAGACGGTGGACGGGTTCGACTTTAAGCACGAGGGCTGGCGCGTGGCGGGTGCAGGGGCGGTGCACAGCCTGGCGGTCCACGACAAAAATTTCTCCATCGACCTGGACCTGCGTGACGCGGGCCAGCCCCTGCTGCACCGGGCGGCGGGCTCCAATACGCCGGGCCTGCTGGACTTTGGCCCGGGCGGTATCAGCTACTACTATTCGCGTCCGCGCATTGCGGCCAAGGGCAGCGTGACCACCGCAGGCACGCGGCACGCGGTGCAGGGCGAGGTGTGGTTTGACCACCAGTGGGGCGACTTTGACGGCGCGGGCCTGGCCTGGAACTGGTACGCGCTGCAGATGGACGACGGCTCGGACCTGATGCTCTACCAGCTGTTTGGCAGCCAGGGCCAGCTGATAACGACCACTGGCACGGTGGCGTCGGCCCAGGGGGTGAGGGCGCTGGCGGCCAGCGATATCCAGCTGGTGCCGCAGGGCCGCTGGACTAGCCCCAAAACCCGCATTAGCTACCCCGCTGCCTGGCAGGTGCGCCTGCCGCTGGGCACGCTGAATGTGCAGCCGCTGCGGGCCGATAGCGAGTTTGAGGCGCTGGAGACCACGTTCAACGTGTACTGGGAGGGCCCGGTGGCCGTGACAGGGGCGGCCACGGGCAAAGGCTTTTTGGAGATGAGCGGCTACGACCGCACCCAGGCGCCGGGGGCGGTGGTTTCTTCTGCTATCAAATAAGTAGCTGCCAGCGCAGGTGGGGTGTGCGCTAGGGGCTTTTTTTTGCCTGATTAGCTACCTGCCTCAGACGGACGTCATTCCCGCGCAGGCGGGAATCCAGCAAGCGCCGTCAACGCAAGCACCGCCGTACTGGATTCCCGCCTTCGCGGGAATGACGGTGGTTGGGGTTGTCTGAGGCAGGTAGCGCATCAGACTTTTTTTTGCCTAATTTGGGGCTACAGCTTGTCTTGCCAGGTGCGCACGGCCTGGGCGATGCGGGCGTGCACGGCGCGGTGGCGTTCTTCGCTTTTGCGGTAGGGGTCGTCTATCTCGGGTTCAGGGGTCCAGTGGCCGAGCAAAAAGGTTTTGCCTCGGGCTGTGGGGTCTAGCTGCACGATGTAGCGCAGGTGGTGCGCTTCCAGCACCAGGACCAGGTCGGCCCAGCGGGTGAGGGCGGGGGTGGCTTGCTGGGCGATGTGGTCGGTGAGGGCTAGGCCGTCTTCCAGGGCGATGCGTTGCACGGTGCTGTCGGCAGGGGCCCCGACCAGGGCGCCTATGCCTGCGGAGCGGACTTCAGCCTGGCTGGCGGGGTGCGCTATGTGCAGTTGCTGGCGCAACATGGCTTCGGCCAGGGGGCTGCGGCAGATGTTGCCGGTACACACAATCAATATTTTCTGGAACACGCGTGGATGGCGCGGGGCGCTGCTGAAACAAAAGGGTGTCCATCATGCACGCAAATAAAAACCGGCACCCTTTGCGGGGTGCCGGTTTGCGGGCAAGTGCGGGGCCGGGAGGGCTTACGCGGCTTGCTTGGCCTTGCGGCGGCGGGTGGCGACCAGGCCCGCCAGGCCCAGGCCGATCAGGGCCAGGGAGCCTGGCTCTGGGATGTTGGTGGTGACTTCGTAGTTACCGGTCAACGAGCCTTGGGGGCCGGTCAGGCCGGAGTTGGTAGCGGTGAAGCTGTACAGGTACTGGGCGGCACCGCCGTCAATCGACACCTTCACTACTTCGCTGGCTTGGCTGCCTGCGGGTACGGTTTGGCCGGGGAACAGGGCTGCCAGGATGGAGGTGGCGTCAAAGTAGCCCGCCAGGCCCACGCTGAGGATGCCCAGGGTGACGTTGGCGTAGGCGACGTTGGGGTCGCTGACGTAGTTCCATGGGTCGATTGCACCGCCCACGCCGTCGCCCAGGAACACGGCGGTTGCCACGGCCAGCTGGGTGCTGTTGAGGGTGGCGCCGATGGCGGTAGCGGCGGAGGTGATGTAGCGCGCGGCCAGGCCGGTGCTAGACCAGTCGCTGTAGTTCAGGCTGCTCAGGGTGACGGTGTGGCCGTCATACATGCCGGTCAAGGATGCGCTGAGTACGCCACCACGGCCCAGTTCCACGTCGCCGGTGGGGCTGGCTGCGTTACCGGTGAGCAGGTTGCTCAGGGTAGCGCCGGACAGACCAGCGGGGTATACCGTGCCGGTCAGCGAGCTGCCGCTGACGGCGTAGCCGGTGGCGTAGCCCGTGACGGCAGCGCCGGTCAGGGGCACAGCCAGCACGCCAGCCGATGCGACCATGGCCAGAGCGGCCAGGGAGGTTTTGAGTTTCAAGGAAGATTTCATGGGGAAGTCCTATCAAACGATTAAAGGGCTGCGGAGGGCAGAGACGGGGTAAGTTGCGATACATGCCCCACACTGAAATCAGGCAGCATCTGGTGAAATTAACGCAATATGCATGCCCAAACAGTAAAGCCGTTGCCGATCATTGCTTTAGCGAGATTTTTGTCTTAAAAAAGCTATTTAATGTAAAGAATTTCGACATATTTTCTTGATGCAAAAAAGCGGTTCATTTGTTGGAACGGCGCGCGCCGTTTGCAGGCTGTTTGCAGGCCGCTGGGGGCCCATGTCGGTGCGGTTTGGGTGCGTTGTGGTGCGCGGTTAAACTCGGGGCTGTCATCCATCCGTCATATTTCTGACGCAATCCCCCCTTAGGAGTCCCGCCATGCTGTTTGGCAAGCTGTTGCCGCGTGAAGGCAATTTTTTCGAAATGTTCAACCAGCACGCGGACCGCATTGTGGAGGCCGCACGTGCGTTTTCGCAGTTGGTGGCGAACTACAACGACCCGCATCTGCGTGAAAAGTACAACCGCGAAGTAGACAGCGCCGAGAGCGCAGCCGACCGTGTCACGCACGACGTGAACAAGATGCTGCACAAGACGTTCATCACGCCGATCGACCGTGAGCAGATCCACAAGCTGATCAACACCATGGACGATGTGGCCGACCTGATCCAGGATTCGGCGGAAACCATGGCGCTGTACGACGTGCGCCACATGACGGAAGAGATCACCCGCCTGACCGACCTGAGCGTGAAGTGCTGCGAGCGCCTGAAGGACGCGGTGTACATGCTGGCCAAGATTGCCGAGCCTGCCACGGCAGAGGCGGCGCTGAAGACTTGCGAAGAGATCGACCGCCTGGAGTCGGATGCCGACCGCGTGATGCGCTCTGCCATGAGCAAGCTGTTCCGCGAAGAGCCGGATGTGCGCGAGGTCATCAAGCTCAAGGCGATTTATGAGCTGTTGGAAACCATTACCGACAAGTGCGAAGACGTGGCCAATCTGATCGAGGGCATCGTCCTCGAAAACTCCTGATCCGGGGCGCTACATGGCAACGGTGCAGGTAGGTTTGTGGGTGGTGGTGGTGCTGGTGGTGCTGGCGTTGTTGTTCGACTTCATGAACGGGTTTCATGACGCGGCCAATTCGATTGCCACCGTGGTGTCCACCGGGGTGCTCAAACCCGCGCATGCGGTGGTGTTTGCGGCGTTTTTCAATTTCGTCGCGATTTTCATCTTTCACCTGAGTGTGGCGGCCACGGTGGGCAAAGGCATTGCCGATGCCGGCGTGGTGGATGTGCACGTGGTGTTTGGCGCGCTGGTTGGGGCCATTTTCTGGAACTTTGTGACCTGGTACTACGGTATCCCCAGCAGCTCGTCGCACGCGCTGATTGGCGGCATTGTGGGCGCGGTGATGGGCAAGGCGGGCTCCAGTGCCTTGGTGTCCAGCGGTATTTTGAAGACGGTGGCGTTCATCTTTATTTCGCCGGTGCTGGGTTTTGTGCTGGGTTCTTTGATGATGGTGCTGGTGGCCTGGGTGTGCCGCCGCGCCACGCCGTCCAAGGTGGACCGCTGGTTTCGGCGGCTGCAGCTGGTGTCTGCCGGGGCCTACAGCCTGGGCCACGGTGGCAATGACGCGCAAAAGACCATCGGCATCATCTGGATGCTGTTGATTGCCACGGGTTATTCGTCCGCCACCGATGCATCGCCACCGACCTGGGCGATTGTGAGCTGCTACACCGCGATTGCGGCGGGCACCATGTTTGGTGGCTGGCGGATTGTGAAAACCATGGGGCAAAAGATCACCAAGCTCAAGCCAGTGGGCGGGTTTTGTGCCGAAACCGGTGGTGCAATGACGCTGTTTTTGGCAACGGCCCTGGGGGTTCCGGTGTCCACCACGCACACCATCACGGGTGCGATTGTGGGTGTGGGGTCTACCCAGCGGGCCAGTGCGGTGCGCTGGGGCGTGGCGGGCACGATTGTGTGGGCCTGGATTTTTACGATCCCGTCCAGCGCTTTTGTAGCGGCAGTGGCCTACTGGCTTAGTTTGCAGTTGTTTTAACTGCTTCCGTCTGGTATTCAAAGTAGCGCTGAAAGCTGAACGCCAGGCTGGCCATCAGCGTGGCGGTTCCTACAAACAGCGCGCAGACCAGTGCCCCCACGGTCAGCCAGTTGGTTTGGCCGGGGGCGGCGTCGGCTGCGCTGCCAGGGTTGTAGCGGGCATTCCATTTTTCGGGGGCCATCAGGCCGTAGACCAGGGCGGTCAGCGCGCCTGCTGCAATGGTCAGGCCCAGGAACGGAATCAACACCCAGCTTTGGTGGTCGTCCAAACCCAGCTGCTGTACCCGTTCAATGCCGTACAGGCCCAGTGCGGTGGGGATGCTGAACAGCCAGCCCCACACGTCCCGCATGCCGTGCAGGTAAAAGCGGTGCAGGCCGATGGGGCCGCCCAGAAATGCCAGCCATGCGGCGCCTGTTTTGTTTTTGTTCATCCCCCGATTATTCCGGGGAATGGCTGTCGCCAGCGCCGAGGGACTTTTCCATCAGCACCACGTCCAGCCAGCGGTCGAACTTCCAGCCGCAGGACTTCAGCACGCCGACCTGCGTAAAACCCAGGGTGCGGTGCACGCCGATGGAGCCCGCGTTGGCCGAGTCGCCGATGACTGCAATCAGTTTGCGCACGCCCACGCGTTCGGCCTGGGCGGCCAGCTCGGCCAGCAGGGCGCGGCCCAGTCCTTGGCCACTGCTGGCGGGGGCCAGGTAGACCGAGTCCTCGGCCGAGAAGCGGTACGCCGGGCGGGGTTTGAACCAGTTGCAGTAGGCAAAGCCCAGCACCTGGCCTGCGTCTTCGGCGACCAGGTAGGGCAAGCCTTTGGCCAGTACGTCAGCCCGGCGGTTCGCCATGTCGGACTCGGTGGGGGGCGTGGTCTCAAAAGTGCCGGTGCCGTGCAGCACGTGGTGGCTGTAAAGATCGGAAGAGCG
>CANFZJ010000070.1 GCA_947451445.1 Comamonadaceae bacterium | reverse complement strand
TTATCCACCCCAGCGGTACCGGCGTGACCGAGGCCTTCCGCTTGTACCTGCGCCCCCTGCTGGGCTCAGGCATGCCCGACGTGCACCGGCTGCGGCACAACCCGGTGGCCAAGGTGTTGAGGGTCAAATAAGCCATTTGCGCAACAGCATATTGCGCAAGGTGCTATATAAAAAATAGCGTTAACTTGTCTGCATCGGCAGGCGCAGGCGGCAGTTCGGGTAGTTGCTGCAGCCCCAAAACAGCGCGCCACCCTGCACGGGCACGCGGCGGCGCATCTTCACATCGCAGCGGGGGCAGGTGGGGCGCCAGTATTCGCCCTGGTAGGCCACGTCCAGCAGTGCCTGTTGCTGGTCGGGGCTGCGGGCGGCAATCAGCTTGAGCAGGCTCGCGCCTTCCAGCACGTGGATGCCGTGTTCTTGCGCGAACTGCAGCGCGTCGGGCTGCAGCGTGGCGGTGGTGGCGTAGACGCCATAGGTGCCGGGGTAGACGGCCATTTTTTGGTGCAAGTGGCGCAGGGCATTCAGCGGAATCGGCTGGTCCAGCGACTGGTGGCTGCGTACCAGGGCCAGCAGCGTCCCGCCTTTGCGGGAATACAGTGCGATGTCGCACCCTATGTCGGCCCCGCGCAGGGCCAGGCGGGTGGCAAAACCGGTTTGGGTAAACAGCGTTTCACACACCGCCGCAAACCGCCGCCATTCGATGGCACGGTAAACCTCGGGGCCCCACTGTGGCGCCGGGGGCTGCACCAGGGGCATGGCTGCCGGGTTGCCAGTGCGGTGCTGCGCTGCAACCAGTGGCACGGTATCGGCGTATGGGCGTGGGTTGGCCAGTATTTTGCTGGCGGCAAAGTAGGCCAGCATCAACAGCCCGATCCCCAGGGCCAGCCAGCCGAGCAACCAAAACCCCCGGGACAGCAGCTGCATCGGCGGCGACTGGGCGGACAAGATGTACACCGCCAGCAGGGTGCTGCCCAGGCTCAGGGTGAACACGCCATCGTCGAACAGAGAATCGGCGCTGCGGTACTGGCGTTGATAGAGCTGCTTGTGGGCGTACTGGGCTGGCGTCATTCGCGCGAGTTTAGCGGCCATTGTGTGCGTTTAACGCGCCAATTAAGCACTTTTTTATAGCTATAAAAAGCGCTTCTCGTGCAAATGGAGTATGCATTTGCCGCTATCCAATGTGTAGCTAATATATTGGGACTGCCAAAAGAGGTGTCAGGCGTCCAGAAACAGTGCCGGGTCCACCATGGCGCGGTTCAGCATGACGCTCCAGTGCAGGTGCGGTCCGGTCACCCGGCCGGTGGCGCCCACGGCACCCAGGCGCTGGCCGGTGCGCAGCACGTCGCCCGGCTGCACATCCACCGCGCTCAGGTGGCAAAACATGCCCAGCAGCCCGCCGCCGTGGTCTAGCCAGACGGTGTTGCCGTTGAAGAAATAGTCGCCCACGTCGATTACTGTGCCGGGCAGCGGTGCGCGTACCGGCGTGCCGGTGGCGGCGGCGATGTCCATGCCGCTGTGCGGATTGCGCGCCTGCCCGTTGAACACCCGGCGCAGCCCGAACGAGCTGGAGCGCCGCCCCGGCACCGGCACGGCCATGCGCAAAGCGACGCTGGGCGGCGGGCTGAACGTGGCCATCACCTCTGCCAGGTGCGCGTGTTCACGCGTGTAGCGGGCTTCGTCCTGCGGCGACAAGTCCACCGTGCCTGGCGCGACCCGCAGCTGCTGCTGGGCGTACTGTTTGGGGGCGACCTGGTAGGCCAGCTGGCGCACACCGCCGCCGTCCAGCGGCAGTGCAATCTGCGCCGGGCCGGGCGGGGTACTCAGCGCAATGCCGACCAGCGCGGTCCATGCGATGGCATCGCCCAGCACCAGCAGGGGAATGGCGCTGCCGTCGCTACCGGCGATCTGCGCCAGTGGCCGCTGGTTGGCCGGGCCCAGCGGCAGCCGGACCACGCCACCGGGCACGGCCGACGCTGTGGGCCACACGGCATCTGCCGCCGCCAGGGCCACTGCGCTGGACGCGGGCAATGCCAGCAGGCCCAGGCTGCCCAGCAGGGCGGTGCGGCGGGTTGGGTGGTGGGAGGCGTGCATGGGTCAAAGTTCAGTGTCAAAAACTCATTCTGCGCATGCAGATACTGCGCTGACAGCTATCAAAATAATAGTAAATGCAGCCGCGGCGTCACTCTGCCCGTATCGGCAGCCGCAGCTTGCACGGCGCGCAGCGCCAGTACGCGGCCCGGCGCAGGCTGGCGGGCCGCAGCGTCAGCTTGTCGTTGCAGGCGGCACAGCTGGGCCGCCAGTATTCGCCCGCGTAGGCCACGTCCAGCAGCGCCTGCTGCTGTTCGGGAGTGCGCTTGGCGATTTGCAGCAGCAGGCTGGGACCGTCCAGCACATGGATGCCGTGGGCCTGGGCAAAGTCCAGCGCCTCGGGTGCCAGGGTGGAGGCGGTGGCGAAGCTGCCGCGCCGCAGCCCGCGTGCGGCCATCAGCTGCTGCAAGTCGCGTAGCGCCCGCAGCGGTACCGGCCTGTTCAGCGACTGCTGGCAGCGCAGCACGGCCACCGGGCCCTCGGCATGGCGGGAATGCAGCCAGATGTCTGTGCCCCGGCCCCCACTGCGCGGCAGCGCACGGGGCGTTAACCCGGCCTGTGCAAACAGGGCCTCGCATACCGCCTCAAACCGGCGCCATTCCACAGCCCGCAGCACCCCCGGTCGCCACTGCGTCGGCGGGGCAGGCCTGCGGGTGGGCGCAGGGGGAGGGGCGGCGGTGGCGGGTTCGGCCCGGCGCTGGACTAGCGCGTAATACCCCAGCAGCAACACCCCGGCCCCCAGCGCCAGCCAGCCCGGCAGCCGAAAGCCCAGGGCCAGCGTCTGCATCACGCTGTAGTTGGCAAACAGGGCGGGTGCGGCCAGCAGCACCAGCCCCAGGCCGGTGGCGACGACGCCGTCTTCCAGCAGCAGGCGCGTGCCAGGCGGGCTTGGGAGGCGGGCGGTGGGCATGGGGGCGGCGGGCGCGTAAAAATGCGTGCGGACTGCTTAGTGCGTGACGAACTGGTAGGCCACGTCTTCGCTCTCGATCATGTCCATCACATCGTTCAGCACGTCCTCGTCGCCGGTGCTGGACCAAGTTTCTTCCGGGTCGTTGGAAAACAGCGGCTCGATGGCCATGTCCATGTACTGCCCGTTGGGCAACTGGAGTACCTGGCCGCCTTCAGAGGTGGTGGCCAGCGCCCAGTCGTCGGGCACGGACATTTCCAGCTGGATGGTGATGTTGAGTTTTTTCATATCGGTTTCTCGCGGTTGTAACCGGGCGAGATTAACCGAAGCCGACCCAGGCTAGCCGGGCCGGTCCTGGGGACTACAGGGTTGGGTAGTCGGTGTAACCCGCTGCGCCCGGCGTGTAGAAGGTGCTGGCGTCGGGTGTGTTCAGCGGCGCACCGGCCTTGAAGCGGGCGGGCAGGTCGGGGTTGGCCAGAAAGCCGGTGCCAAAAGCCACCGCGTCCAGCTGGCCGTCCTGGATGGCTTGCGTGGCCTCTGCCGCGCTGTAGCCCATATTGCCGATCAGCACGCCCTGGTAGTGCTTGCGTGCCACGGGCAGCACGTCGCCGGTTTGCGCCTGGAAGAAGTCGGCGCGCATCACGTGCCAGTAGGCCAGGTGAAAGGCGTTCAGCCGCTCGGCCAGAAAGGCCGTCAGCGCGATGGGGTCGCTGTCGACCATGCTGTTGTAGCTGTTCAGCGGCGAGGTGCGCAGGCCCACGCGGTCCGACCCAATGGCCGCGGTCACGGCGGTCAGCACTTCAAACAGGAAGCGGGCGCGGTTTTCCAGGCTGCCGCCGTAGGCGTCGGTGCGGTCGTTCACGCCGTCGCGCAAAAACTGGTCGATCAAATAGCCGTTGGCGCCGTGCACCTCCACCCCGTCAAAGCCTGCGGCAATGGCGTTCTTGGCGCCTTGTACGTAGCTGGCCACCAGGCCGGGGATTTCATCGGCCGCCAGCGCGCGCGGCACGGCGTTGGGCAGCTTGCCCTGGGGCGTGTGCACGTCACCGTCAATCGCCCGGGCGGTGGACGACACCACGATGGGCTCGGCGTTCATGGCCGGGTGCGCGGCGCGGCCGGGGTGCCAGATCTGCATGAAGATGCGGCCGCCCTTGGCGTGTACCGCCGCCGTCACCTGCTTCCAGGCCTGCACCTGCTCGGCAGAATAAATGCCCGGCTCCGACGTAAACGCCGAGGTGTTGGGCGCCACCAGGGTGCATTCGGTAATCAGCAGGCCGCCGCTGGCCCGCTGGGCGTAGTACTCGGCCATCAAGGCCGTGGGCATGTGGCCCGCATCGGCCCGCGCGCGGGTCAGCGGGGCCATCAAAATGCGGTTGGGAAGGGTCAGAGCACCGGCTTGGAGGGGGCTGAAAAGCATGGGATAAATCCTGTGGGTGGAAAGGCAAGCGGCCGAAGGTAGCACGCAGTGAATGCGCCCGGCGGGGTGAGGTTTCTGCGGTTTACGCTATAAGGCGCGGCGTTGCAGGGCTGCCCGTGCCAACTGGGTGCATCTTCAAGAATTTCAAGAAAAATACCTCTGATTCCATTTCTAAATCATCCGTGTCGTTGTTGCTTCGCCTTGTCGTGCTACAGCACTGCCTACGGCTTCGCGCCTAGACACAAATGATTTGGAAATGGAATGACGCCCTATAAATAAGCGTGGGCAGCTATCAAAAAAGAAGCAAAAGCACCCAGCCCGCTGGCAGGCCGGGCAGAATGGCCGATTGCCATTTCCTTTCGTGCCATGCAGCCACCCCATTTCTACCCCATCGGCACCCCTGGCCAGCCCTGGGGCCCCGCCGAACTCGCCCAGTGGCGCGCCCGCCAGGTGCGCCAGCGCAGCTATGCGGACGACGTGCTGGCCTGGGTAGACCGTCTGCGCCCCCGCTTCGACGTGGCCCCGTATGGCGAAGTCGCCTATGCCGACCAACGCTACCCGCTGCTGGCCCTGCGCAGCCGCCACTGGCAGCCCGGCCTGCCCGGCGTGCTTGTCACCGGCGGCGTGCACGGGTATGAAACCAGCGGCGTACACGGTGCGCTGCGCTTTCTGGACACCCATGCAGAACGCTACGCGGGCCGGGTCAACCTGCTGGTCGCGCCCTGCGTCAGCCCCTGGGCGTACGAGCGCATCCAGCGCTGGAACTTCGACGCCATCGACCCGAACCGCTCGTTCCGTGAGCCCAGCCCGGCGCAAGAGTCTGCCGCGCTCATGCGCCTGGTCGCCCCGCTGCGCGGCCAGTTGGTGGCCCACATCGACCTGCACGAAACCACCGACACCGACGGTACCGAATACCTGCCCGCCGTGGCCGCACGCGACGGCCAACCGTTCACGCCCGAGAGCATTCCCGACGGCTTTTACCTGGTGGACGACAGCGCCAACTCCCAGCCCGCCTTCCAGCAGGCCATCATCCAGGCCGTGGCGCGTGTGACCCACATCGCCCCCGCCGACGCCCAAGGCGGCATCATCGGCACGCCGCTGGCCGCGCCCGGCGTCATCCACTACGCCGTGCAGACCCTGGGCCTGTGCGCCGGCACCAGCGGCGCCCGCTACACCACCACCACCGAGGTCTACCCCGACAGCCCCCGCGCCACGCCCGAGAAGTGCATCGCCGCGCAGGTGGCGGCGGTGTGCGCGGTGGTGGAGTTTGTACTTTCGGTTGCGGGTTAAATCAGCCTCTAGCGTAAGTGTTAACTGCGCGAGTAGCTACTAAAAGCGTAGCGCCAATGCCTTAGCGTGCAGCCAGCATCCCCAATCGGGATTTGCAGCGCGGATAGTTGCTGCAACCCCAGAACGGCGCGCCGCCCTTGGCCGGTGTGCGCTCCAGCATCTTGGTGCCGCAGCTGGCGCAGGTGGGCTTCCAATATTCGCCCTCGTAGGCCACAGTGAGTAGGGCTTGCTGTTGTTCGGGCGTGCGCTTGGCGATGAGGTCTAGCAGGGCGGGGCCGTCCATCGCGGTGACACCGTTGCTTTTTGCGAACTCCAGTGCGTCAGCGGTGTAGCTGGACGTGGTGGCGTAGATGCCGCGCTGCAGCTTGTGCGATGCCATCACCCCAAAGAACTCGCGCACCTCTTTCACCCCCACCGGCTTGCCCTGCCAGTGCTTGCACTGCACCACGGCCACTGGCGTTTCGGCGTTGAGCGAATACAGCCAGATGTCCACGCTGCCGTCTGCACCGTGCGATTGTGAGCGGCTGGTCAGCCCGGCCTGGGTGAACAGCGCTTCGCACACCGCTTCAAACCTGTGCCATTCGATGGCGGCGAAGACGGCTGGGCTCCAGCTGGTCGCTGGCGTAGGAGCAGGCGGGGTCGGCATGCTCGGCTCGACGCGGGCGGTGGCGGTTGGCGGCACTACGCTGAGGGGTTTGCGCGATTTTGCGGGGCGGACGTTAGGGTTTGCCGTGCCGGGCAATGCGTCTGGCGTGGCCGCCGCATCTGCCTTGGGTTTGAACACCATGTAGGCGCCGATCGTCAGCACGCCAATAGCTATCGCTATCCATGCTGGCGTACGCAACCCCGTTGCCAAGGCTTTCATGGTGGGCGATGCCCCGAGGAAGGCGGGGGTCAGCAGCATGGCGATCCCCAATACCAGCGCTGTAGCTCCGTTTTCCAGCAGTTGGGCAGTGCCACGTTTTTGGCGGCGGCTGCAGGTAAAGAGTGAGAAGCAGTTTAGCCTTGGCACGAGCCCGATCAGGGGAAGCGAGAGATTTATAAGAAATTAGGCTCTGGTGCAGGTGCTACCTGCACAAGCAGCTATGGAAAATATAGTAATTTTGTTGTTGGTGTCTAGTGAGAGGATGGTAGGCAATAGGCAATAGGCAAGACTTGACCCCGTGCCTTTTGTAGGTTTCTTTGCGACTACTTTATTGCATTGAGTACATCAACTTCAGTCAAAGACATGACGCTATCTATATAGCCATCGCGTTGCTTTGATACTGAGACTTCAAGGCACTCAATCATTAAGCGACAAGCGTATAGATATGAGATGAAATCTTCTGGTCGAAAAAAATACCCGCCTAGAAGACTTGCCGTCCGATTTGGTTTCTGAATTATCAAGTCAGATGCTACGGCCACAATACGTGCAGCCATTCCAAAATCGTACTTCTTTTCTCTGGCCATTAAAAAAGCTTGTATTTTTGAGATGTGTTCTGCGATTTTGGTAGTCTCCGCCATTGTCAAGGCTGGGAGTTTTTCTGCAGTCACTTTTCCATCAATACGATCTCTAATCTCGCTGACATTAAGTCCTGCAATGCGGGGCTCTGGTGCTCCCTTTTTAGTGTTTCTTATATGCGCCTCACACAAGCAATACCCTAAAAATCGGATGACTCCTGGTTGATTTCCTCTCATTACCTTCAGTTGTGTGGCCATGCGAGTCAATATCGGATCTGCTGATGGAAGAAGTCCAACAGTGTAGAGAATTACCTCTCGCCATTTTTGATCCTCTAGTGCTGCGGTCACAAGCCTATCAAGTAATTTTTCATCGTGAGACTTAACCAAATATGAAGCGGTGAGATACTCTTGAAGGGTAAGATGCGAAAAAGAAAATATATCAACTGCTCGCTCTACAATTAGCCCGTGTTGGGCCTCAATTTGTCTAAGAACGATACCGGCATCTGCGTATTCGGATTTTTCTTTATCTGGTAGTCGTCTAAGATAATCGAGAATTACCGCCTCCACTTCACGTCTTCGGAATGCCGTCCGAGAATCAAAATAGAACTTAGAAGCGATACCTTCTAGAAGGTGTTCACGTCGGGAGAAAGATAAATTTTTGTAGAAAGTATCTCGTCCAATTAATCGAGATGTGTCCCATTTTCGCAGTAACGCATCGATTGCATCTTTGTATATATCAACTTGTCTCGCTGGAAATGCTAAGGTCTCCTCAAAGGCTAGGCACATCAAGGTCAAAAGCAGGGGTGTTTTTCCCAGCTCCCTTAAACCCTCCTGTTGGATTTCATTCCATCCATCTAAGAATGAATTTAAGTGCTTTGAATTTCCGTCATACCATTGCGTTACAAAATGAACTTGTTGAATGGCATCAAAATCAGCAACCTCTATGTATTTAAACTTATCAAAGGAATAGTCGGTTGCAGCCGTACGGCACGTTAAACAGTATTGGCAGTTTTTAAATTTTTGCGAAAGCTTAACTATTTCTCGAATTGTTTGGCCACGTTTATCTCCGGCTTCATTTACTTCGTCTAGGCCATCCAATAGGAGAATTGCCTTGCCGCGTTGCAATAAAGTTGTGACAAATGGTTCTGCATTTGGAAATCCACACTGATCAAATTGTTTGGCAATAAAAGGAAGAATTGACAGTGAAGAATCACTCCACTCTTTTAGTGAAATGAATACTGGTGTTTTTTGAATTTTTCCTCTGCACCCGAGTATTGCAAGATACTTAAGAAATGTAGTTTTTCCTGCACCGGGTCGACCAAGTATGAATAGGTTCTCTCCAGTAAGAGCTATGTCGAGTGCAGAGAGACGTTGATTCTGTTCTAGCACAATCAGACCCTGTCGATCAATCTCATCAAGCTCACCGCTGAATCTTCGCAGTGCCGAGAGTCGGTCAAAAACATAGCAATCCGTATAGATGCTTTCTACATTAATTGACTTTGGGTTCCCGAGTACCTTTGTTGTACTCACTGAGTCAAGCAAGTTTTTTTTGTATGTTGATTGGCTGTCTTTCCAATCAACCTTGGCCCATTTTTCTTTTAAGGTATCTAAGCCACTTTGGGCTATCGATTTCCCGCCACTTTTGGCTAATTCCACGGCGTATTCGCCAGCGGGTTCCATCAAGGATTGCCAATCGAAACCTGTTAGATCAGAAAGATTCATAGTTTTCCTCCTCTTCTTTTTTATCGCTGCTTTATTGCAGTTACTTCCCCTAACCATCCTTCAACCCCACAGCCAAGTTAAACACCGTCTTCTGCCCCACCACATGGTCCCCGCGGTCCGCCACAAAGTAGCCGTGCTGTTCAAACTGGAGTTTTTGGTCCGGCTAGGCATTCGCCACTGACGGTTCGACGATGGCGGTGATGACTTTCAGGCTGTTGGGGTTAAGGCTCTCGATGAAGTGGTTACTGCCTTCGCCCGTCTTGGGCATAGCCTTGGGAATACGCATCAAGCCACCTTCTTCAACGACAACTTCACCGTGTACCCCAATTGCGCCGCCACATTCACCAGCGCATCCAGCGTAAATTTTTGCGTCCGCCCCTTCACCAGATCGTTCATGCGTGGCTGGGTGATGCCGGCGCGTTGGGCGGCTTCGGCTTGGGTGAGGTCGAGTTTGGCGATGACTTTGCGGATGTGCACGACCAGATCGGTACGCAGCAGCAGGTTTTGTGCAACGGCCTCGGGGAAACCCACGTCACGGAAGACGTTGTCGTTGCCCATGGTGCGGCTGGGTTGTGCGTACATGTTTGGCTTGAAGGCCGCCTAGGCTGCGGGGTTTTTGACAGCCGCCCCCGCCCAGTTTTGCGTGGGCAATTTCAGTCCTTGCGCCGTGAGTTGCTTTTTGGCTTGGCTGGATGCCTGTTTCAAGGCGTTTGCCACTCTGCCTTGCATCGAAGCCGAGGGCTTAGGCGTGGCACGTTTTACTGTGCGAGGTGTTGAAGATTCAGCCATTTGTCCGGGTCCTCTACATAAGTGCGGCGGGCGGTGCCGTGTGCGATAGATGTTAGCGCGCCTGCTGCATTGTTGAGCACGGTCCAGCGGTCTGCAAGCGGCAAGTACAGCGCGAATAAATTGTGCAGGCTACGCTGGAAGCGGCGGGTGATGTCGTCGGGTGGGATGTTGTGCCCGCCCAGTTTGACGCGCAGGGCGACGCGCTGGATGGCCAGCTCGGCGCTGGGGAGCGCCACGTAATAGATGTGGACTTGATAGCCCTGTGCTTTGCAGCGCGTCAGAAACAGTGCAAATGTGCGGCTGGATAGCGTGGATTCGAACGAGAAGCTGACCCGCGCTGCTGCCAGGGTACGCAGGCGCTGCAGCATGATGCGCCCGGCTTCAAATGCCACGGTCTCCGGCGCGTAGGCCGATAGACCAGCGGCGATCTGGTCTGCGTTTACAAATTCCAGAATGCCCAGGGCTTGTTTGAGCAGATAGGGCGCCGCAGTGGATTTACCCGCGCCATTGGGCCCGGCAATCACCACGATGGTGGGTTGCTTGGGCTTTGGGGCGCGGGGTGGCGTCATTTGCCCCAACTATCCTTCAACCCCACCGCCAAGTTAAACACTGGCTTCTCCCCCACCACATGCTCCACCCGGTCCGCCACAAAGTAGCCGTGCCGTTCAAACTGGAACTTCTGGTCAGGCTGGGCATTGGCCAATGACGGCTCGACGATGGCGGTGATGACTTTCAGGCTGTTCGGGTTCAGGCTCTCGATGAAATCTTTGCCGCCCGCGTCCGGCTGGGCGTCGCTGAACAGGCGGTCGTACATGCGGACTTCGGCGCTGACGCCGTTGGCTACGCCGACCCAGGTGATGGCGGCTTTGACTTTGACGCTGTCGGCGCCGGGGGTGCCGCTTTTGGTGTCGGGCACCACGGTGGCGAGTACTTCGGTGATCACACCGTCGGCATCCTTTGCACAGCCGGTGCACTCGATCACGTAGCCGCCTTTGAGGCGCACTTTGTTGCCGGGGAACAGGCGTTTGTAGCCCTTGGGGGGCACTTCTTCAAAGTCTTCGCGCTCTATCCACACTTCTTTGCCCAGGGTGAAG
>CANFZJ010000069.1 GCA_947451445.1 Comamonadaceae bacterium | reverse complement strand
TGGCCCGGGTGCACATCCGCGAGCCGGCCCGCGTGGCCCAGCAGTACCCGCACCAGCTGTCGGGTGGCATGGGGCAACGGGTGATGATCGCGATGATGCTGGCCCAGAAGCCGCGCCTGCTGATCGCCGACGAGCCCACCTCGGCCCTGGACGTGTCGGTGCGCCTGCAGGTGCTGGCGGTGCTGGACGAGCTGGTCGACCAGCGCGGCCTGGGCCTGGTGTTCATCAGCCACGACCTGAACCTGGTGCGCCATTTTTGCGACCGGGTGCTGGTGATGTACGCCGGGCGCGTGGTCGAAAGCATTGCCGCCGCCGACCTGGACCACGCCCAGCACCCCTACACCCGGGGCCTGCTGGGCGCATTGCCCAGCCTGGAGCAGCGCCGTGCCCGCCTGCCCGTGCTGCAACGCGACCCCGCCTGGCTGACTGCTTAAGGATCTCACCATGACCATGATCGACGTCAACGCACTGCACCTATCCTTTGGCACTGCCAAGGTGCTCAACGATGTACACCTGCAGGTACGCCAGGGCCAGTCCTTCGGCCTGGTGGGCGAGTCCGGCTCCGGCAAAACCACCGTGCTGCGCTGCCTGGCGGGCCAGTACAGCCATTGGAACGGCAGGTTGCAGATCGGTGGCCGGGCCCTGGGCCCCAAGCTGGAGCGCGCGCACTGCCGCGAGGTACAGATGGTGTTCCAGGACCCCTATGGTTCGCTGCACCCGCGCCACACCATCCACACCGTGCTGGCCGAGCCGCTGCGCATCCACGGCATGGACAACGAGCGTGAACGCATCGACAGCATTCTGGCCAAAGTGGGGCTGAACAGCAGCTTTCGCTTTCGCTACCCGCACCAGTTGTCTGGCGGACAGCGCCAGCGTGTGGCGATTGCCCGTGCCCTGATCCTGGAGCCGCGTGTGCTGCTGCTGGACGAGCCCACCTCGGCGCTGGACGTGTCGGTGCAGGCCGAAATTTTGAACCTGCTGGCCGACCTGCGCGAGCGCGACGGCCTGACCTACCTGATGGTCACCCACGACTTGGGCGTGGTGGCCCACCTGTGCGACCAGGTGGCCGTGATGCAGCATGGCCGCATCGTCGAAACCCTGAGCGTGGATGCCCTGTGCAGCGGTGCCGCCCAGCACCCCTACACCCGGATGCTGGTGGATGCCAGCCATTCCTACAGCCGGGAAGCCATCGAAGACATTGAAGGCCTGGCCGCTTAAAAAGCACAGCGCTATATTTTTAATAGCTGCCAGCGCAATTGCTACCTGCGCTAACGGCCTGTTTTGCATTATTTACAAACCAGCCAAGGGGACTTAACCAGCAGGCCGGGGCCGCCCTTTAAAATCAGGGTATACCCTTGAATCCCCGCAACGCCGGGGCCTTTGCCCATGATTGTCAGAGACCGCCCCTCCGGCCTGCGCCTGTTTTTAGTGCTGCGGGGGTCGGTGCTGCCACGCATCCTGCCCGCCCTGCTGGTCAACACCCTGATCGCCACCGTGGTCACCCTGAACCACGGCGACCTGTTTGCGCACAAGATCACGCTGACCACCATCCCGTTCACCCTGATCGGCCTGCCGATCGCGATCTTTCTGGGCTTTCGCAACACCGCGGCCTACGACCGCTATTGGGAGGGACGCAAGCTGTGGGGCGAGATTTTGCTGCGCGCACGCAACCTGGCGCGCCAGTGCAACAGCCTGCTGGCCTACCCGCAGCCGGCGCTGGCCCGCAACGGCCTGGGCGATGCCCGGGTGCGCATGGTCTACCGCACCATCGCCTACGCGCACGCCCTGCGCCACTATCTGCGCGGCGGCAACCCGGCGGACGACACCCAGGCGTTCCTGCTGCCCGCCGAGTGGCAAAAAATGGCCGCATCGTCCAACCCGCCCGACTACCTGATGCAGCGCATGGGCCTGGACCTGCAGCAGTGCCTGCAGGAGGGCCGCATCGACCCCTGCCTGGCCGCGTCCATCGACGCCACGGTATCGGCCATCGCCGGGGCAGGCGCGGCCTGCGAACGCATCAAGGGCACGCCGATCCCGTTTTCGTACACGCTGCTGCTGCACCGCACCGCCTACCTATACTGCTTTTTGCTGCCCTTCGGCCTGGTGGATTCCATCGGCTTCATGACCCCGCTGGTGGTGGCCATCGTCACCTACACCTTCTTCGCCCTGGACGCCCTGGGCGACGAGATCGAAGAACCCTTCGGCCTGGAAGCCAACGACCTGCCGCTGAACGCCATCTGCCGTGGCCTGGAGATCAACCTGCGCGAGTCACTGCAAGATGCGGACATTCCACCCCCGATGCAGCCGGTGGATTTTCGGTTGCACTGAAGGACGTGCTATTTTATTGATAGCTTCCTGCGCAAGTGGAATATGCGCTAGAGGCTGATTTCACCCTTCACCGCCTCCACCCCACCGCCCAGTGCCAGCACCAGCGCCGCGTGGTTTACATACTGGTTCAACCGGTTCTCGGCCAGCGCAATCTCCGCGCTGCGGCGGCTCTCCTGCGCGTCCAGCCAAGGTTTAAGGGCCACCGACCCGGCGCGGTAGCGCACCGCGTACAGGCGTTCGGCCTGGGCGGCGGCGTCCAGCACCTGTTGCAGCAGCACGGCCTGCTGGCGGTACTGCTGGCGGGCGGACAGGGCGTTGTCTACGTCGCCCAGGGCGGTGTACAGGGTCTGGCGAAAGGTGACGACGGCCTGGTCGCGCTGGGCCTGGGCGATCTGGATGTTCAGGTCCATCGCTTGCTGGTTCAAAAACGGCAGGCTCAAACCCGCGCCCAGGCTGGCGACCGGGTTATGCAAAAGGCTGACCAGCGCGGTGCTGGAGGTGCCCAGCGCGCCGGTCAGCGTCAGCGCCGGGTAGTAGCTGGCGCGGGTGGCGTCGATCTGCACATGGGCTTCGCGCAGGCGCAGCTCGGCGGCGCGCAGGTCGGGGCGGCGCGCCAGCAGGTCGGCGGGCAGGCCTGCGGCGACTTCGGGCAGCGGGTGGGTCGGCAAGGTCTGCGGGTCGGCGGGTACCGGCTGCGCATCGAACAGCAGGGCCAGGGCGGTGCGGGCGGTAACCACGTTCTGCTGCAGCGTGGTGTGGCTGGCTTGCAAGGCCCGCAGGCTCTGCGTGGCCTCGGCCTGTTCCAACCCGCCCACGGCACCTGCATTGGCCTGGGCCTGCACCAGCGCCAGGGTTTTTTGCGCGCTGGCAATGCTTTGCAGATTGGCGGCCAGGCGCTGCTGGGCGTAGCCCAGTTGCCAGTACAGCTGGGCGGTGGTGGCGACCAGGGCCAGCGCGGTGCTGGCGCGGTCTTGTGCGGTGGCGCGGGCTTCCCACAGGGCCACGTCGCGCTGGCTACCCAGCTTGTTCCACAGGTCCAGCTCGTAGCTGGCGCCCAGGCTGGTGCCGCTGGCGTTGGCGCTGACGGGCTTGCTGCCCAGCGTGCGGCTGGTGCTGGTGGTCAGGCTGGCGCTGAAGCTGGGGCGGTGCTCGGCCAGCCCGGCTTGCAGCTGGGCCTGGCGCAGTTGGATGGTGGCGGCGGCCAGGTTGTTGTTGTGCGCCAAGGCCTGGGCGACCAACTGGTCCAGCACCGGGTCGTTGAAAGCCGTCCACCACGCATCGGCTGCCACCGCGCTGGTGGCTGTGCCGTATTGCCATTGGGCGGGCACGGTGGTGGCGGGCGGGCTGTAAACGGCTTGCTGGGTGGCGCAGCCGGTGAGCAGCAGGGCACAGACGAGGGGGAGGGTTTTCATTCGCGGGCCAGGGCGTCTACGGGGTTGAGTTGGGCGGCGTTGCGGGCGGGCAAAAAGCCGAACACGATGCCGATCAGGGTGGAGCAGGCAAACGCCGCCACCATCGAGGCGGTGGAATAGACCATCTGAAAGCTGGTGCCCGCCAGGCTGAACGCCCAGCCAATGGCCAGCGACAGGCCAATGCCCAGCACACCGCCCACCAGGCAGACCAGCACGGCTTCGATCAAAAACTGCTGGCGGATGTCGCTTTGCCGCGCGCCCACGGCCATGCGCACGCCGATCTCGCCGGTGCGCTCGGTGACGGACACCAGCATGATGTTCATCACCCCGATGCCGCCCACCACCAGCGAAATCAGCGCGATGGCCGACACCAGCAGGGTCAGCACCTGGGTGGTGCTTTCAATGGTCTGGCGGATGGTGTCGGTGTTGAGCACGTAAAAATCCACCACGCCGTGGCGTTGCTTGAGTAGCCGATTCACACCCGCCTCGGCGGCCTGGCTAGAGGCATCGTCGCGCACCCGCACGGTGATGGAGCGCAGGTAGTTCTGCCCCAGCACCCGGCGCATGGCGGCGGTGTAGGGAATGTAGACGTTCAGCGCCTCGGCGTTGCCAAAGCCGGACTCGCTCTTTTGCGCCACGCCCACCACCTGGAACGGCACGCTGCCCAGCAGAATCACCTGGCCCACCGGGTTGGGGGTGTTGGGGAACAGCTGTTTGCGGCTGTTGTCGTCGATCACCACCTCTTGCGCCAGCGTGGCGATGCTGTCGGGGTTGAAAAAGCGGCCCTGCGCCAGCTTGACGCCTTTGACGCGAAAGTACTGCTCGCCCACGCCGTTGATGTTGCCGGTGACGGCCACGTTGCCATAGCGCAGCGTGGCCGCGCTGGAGGCGGTGGGCGTCACGCTGTCCACATACACCTGCTGGGCCAGCGCGTTGGCGTCGGCGGGCACCAGGGTGCGCACCCGGCCCGCACGCATGTCGCCAAAGCCGGTGCCCGAAAAAATTTCAATGGTGTTGGTGCCGATGGAGCTGATGTTCTTCAGCACCTGCAGGCGCGAGCCCTCACCCAACGCCACCACCGACACCACCGAGGCAATGCCGATGATGATGCCCAGCATGGTCAAAAAGCTGCGCAGCGGGTGGGCCCGCAGCGCCAGCACGGCCATGCGCGCGGCCTCGGTAAAGCGGCCCCAGGCGGCGCCCCAGCCCTGGCCACCCGCAGCGGGCGTAGGCAGCGCGGGTGCAGCGCTGGCGGGGCGCACGGCGCGGTCGGCAATGATCTCGCCGTCGCTGATTTCGATGATGCGCTGGGCGTGCTCGGCCACCTGCATGTCGTGCGTCACCAGGATGATGGTGTGGCCCTCGGCGTGCAGCTCTTGCAGGATTTTCATCACCTCGGCGCCGCTGTGCCGGTCCAGCGCGCCGGTGGGCTCGTCGGCCAGGATCACGCTGCCGCCGTTCATCAGCGCCCGCGCAATGCTGACCCGTTGTTGCTGCCCGCCGGACAGCTTGCCGGGCGTGTGTGCCATGCGGTCGGCCATGCCCAGGCGGGCCAGCAGCGCGCTGGCGCGGGCGTGCCGGGTGGCGCTGTCTTTGCCGGCGTAGATGGCGGGCACTTCCACATTGCCCAGCGCCGTCAGGTCAGACAGCAGGTGGTAGCGCTGGAAGATAAAGCCAAAGTGCTCCCGGCGCAGCTGGGCCAGGGCGTCAGGGTCCAGCGGGCCGGTGGCCACCCCGGCCACGCGGTAGACGCCGGTGGTGGGGCGGTCCAGGCAGCCCAGGATGTTCATCAGCGTGGACTTGCCCGAGCCGGACGCGCCGACGATGGCGATCATCTCGCCCGCAAAAATCTGCAGGTTCACGTCCTTCAGGACGGCAATGGTGTCTTCGCCCGCCGGGAACTCACGGCACAGGCCGCTGAGTTCCAGCAGGGGGCTGGCTTGTGCTGCCTGCATGTTTACAGCCCCATGGGTGGGCGGCCCATGCGTTTGTTGCTCGGGCTGTCGGCAGATGCTTCGCTGACCACCACCCGGTCGCCCAGGGCCAGGCCGTCCAGAATTTGCGCGTGGATGTTGTTGTTCAGCCCCACCTTGACCTTGCGCGGCGCGGCCACGCCGTCGGCGTTCAGCACCCGTACCTGGTCCCGCTCTACCAAGGCGGCGGACGGGATGCTCAGTACCTGCCTGGCCTCGGCCTGCACGATGCTGACCTGGGCGGTCATGGAGATGCGCAGCTGGCCGTCGGGGTTGGGCACGTCCAGCAGGCCGTTGTAGTAAATGGCGGTGGCGCTGGTGGTCGTGCTGGTCGTGGTGGTGTCGGTGCTGATGGAGTCGGGCGCGGGCTCCACCGTGCGCAAGGTGGTGGTGTAGCGCTTGTCCGGCGCGCCCAGGATGGTGAAGACCACCTTTTGCCCCGGTTGGACGCGCACCACGTCGGCCTCGGAGATTTGTGCCTTGACGGTCACCGTGTCCAACCGGGCCAGCTTGAGGATGGTGGGGGTGGTCTGGTTGGCGTTCACCGTCTGGCCCTCTTGCGCCACCACAGCCACCACCACGCCGTCGATGGGGGCGACGATCTGGGTGTAGCCCAGGTTCAGCTGGGCGGTGTTGGCGGTGATCTTGGCCTGGGCAATCTGCGCCTGCGCGGCGGCTACCTGGGCGCGGGCGGTGTGCAGCGCGGCGTCGGCAGCCTCAAAGTCGGCGCGGGAACTGGCGTCGGCGTTCAGCAGGGTTTGCTGGCGCTGGAAGCCCAGCTCGGCCTGCTTCAGCGTGGCCTGCTGTACCAGCAGCTGGGCCTGCACGTTGGCCAGCGCGGCCTCGGCGTTGCGCAGGCTGTTGTGCTGGGTCAGCGAGTCGATCTCGGCCACCAGCTGGCCCTTTTTAACGGTGTCGCCCAGCGCCACCTTCAGCGACTTGATCTGTCCCGAGGCCTGCGCGCCCACGCTGACCTGCTTGAAGGCCTGCACTGTGCCGCTGGCCAGCACCGCCTGCTCAATGTCGGCCAGGGCGGCGGTGGCGGTCACGTAGTCGGGTTTTTTGGCGGCGGGAAAGAACGCCAGCTTGGCGGCGAACGCCAAGGCGACCAGCACGGCCACGGCCAGGCTGGTGCGAACGAGGGTGTTTTTGGGCATTCGCCAATGTACAAGGCGGTGGTGTACCGACCAAGTCACCGGGGTAAACCACCCGTAAAGTCGCCCTACCGCTGATTTATAAAAAAACAGCCGCCAGCGCAGATAGAACCTGCGCTGGCAGCTATTAATTTAGGAGCAATTGAACGCCAGCGCAGTGCGGCTTACAAACCGACCACGCCGCCGTCGTTCTTGGTGACCATCACCGTGGCCGAGCGGGGGCGGGCCAGGCTGCCGCCGGGGCCGTAGGCGGCCGTGCTGCCTGCGCCGTTGCCGGGCCAGTGGCTCTCGAACAGGGCGGGGCTGCCGATGTTGGCCACGGCGGTGTTTTCACCGGGATGCTGGATGTTGATGAACAAGGCCTTGCCGTCAGGGGACTCGGCCACGCCCGTCACCTCCGCGCCCAGCGGGGCGGTGAGGAAGCGGCGGAAGATGGTGTCGTTCATCTTTTTGCCTGCGTAGGTGCTCACGGTGACCGGGCCGGTGCCTGCCGTGCCGGGCTTGCCGTTGGCCTGGTTCACCACGTCGATCTTGCCGCCGTCGCCGTAGCTGCCGGGTACGGCTGCCAGCAGCATGCAGTTGGTCACGTCGGTGTAGGCGTTGTCGTCGGTCTCGATCCACAGGATGCCGCTGGCTTTGGAGAACCAGCAACCGTCGGGCTTGGACAGGTCGTTGATGCTGCTCAGGCCGGACAAGTTGACGTTGGCCTGGTAGTTCACGTTGTCCAGCCCGATGTCGGCGCTGGCCTGGCTGGCGAACAGGTAGATGTCCCAGTTGAAGGTGGTGGCGGCGGCGCTGTTGCCGGTTTCGCGCATGCGCATCACCTGGCCGTTGACGTTGCCCTTGAGCGTGGTGGCCGTGGCGTTTTGGGTAGACACGCCTTTGTTGTCCAGCCAGTAGCGGGGGAAGGCCGGGTCCACATCGGGGTTGGGGTTGTTGTTGCTGCTGAGGGTGCCCACGCTGCCCCGGTCGGGGTTTTCTGTCATGGTGATGTAGATCTCGCCATTGCGCGGGTTCACGGCGGTCCACTCGGGGCGGTCGCACTTGGTGGCCCCGGCGGCGTCGGCGGCCAGGCGGGCGTTGACCAGCAGGTCGGCCATGTCGGCAAAGGTGTAGACGCTGTTGCCGCTGATGGCGGTGTTGGTCAGGTCCAGTTTGAGCCAGCTGCCGCTGCCGTCGGCGTTGAACTTGGCGGCATACAGCACGCCGTCGTCCAGGTACTTGGCGCCGGTGGCCAGGCGGTCGGCAGGGTTCGCATCGGCAGCGGACCAGACGGCGTTGGACACGTATTTGTAGACATATTCGCTGCGCGAGTCATCCCCCATGTACCAGGCCAGCGGCTGGCCGACCACCGGGTTGCTGGGCCAGGCGCCTTCGTGGGCAAAGCGGCCCAGGGCGGTGTGCTTGACCGGGGTGGAGGCGGGGTCGTAGGGGTCGATCTCCACCACCCAGCCAAAGGTGTTGTGGGTGTTGCGGAAGTCGTCCGTGCCGTCGGTAGACGTGCCCAGCTTGCTGGCGTTCCAGCGGGCGTATTCGGTGTTGCTGGTGTCGGCTGGCACCACGGTGGCCCAGCGCTGGCCGCCCCCTGCGTTTTGCAGCAGGCCGATGCGTTTGAAGGCGGTGATTTCTTTGGCCGTGCGCAGCGCGTCGTCGGTAGCGCTGCGGCGGAAGAAGCCGGCAAAGTTTTCTTCGCAGGTGAGGTAGGTGCCCCAGGGCGTGTAGCCGCTGGCGCAGTTGCCGATCATGCCGCGCGTGGCCGTGCCAGCGGGGGAGTAGGCGGTTTTGAGCAGCGCCGAGCCCTTGGCCGGGCCGCCAAAGTTCATCGGGGTGCGCGGGGTGATGCGGCGGTTGAAGGTGGAGGCCTTGACCACGCCGAATGTGCCCGCCGTTTTGCTGATCTCAATGACCGACGCGCCGTGGGCTTCGACCTCTTTCAGCGCTTCGGCTTCGGGGCGCGGGCCTGCGCTGGAGCCGATGTTGGTTTGCCCGTTGGGGTGCATGAACTGCACCGTGCCGTTGACGGCTTCGTGGTTGATGGCCATCAACGCGCGGTCGTTGCTGGTCTGGCTAGGCAGGCCTGCGGCGGTCAGGCCGAAGTAATGCATGCCGTCGTGGTGCTCGCCGCTGCGGCGGGCAAAGTTGCTGTCGGTGCCGTTGTTTTGGTAGTCGGTGACGGCGGGGTCGATCGAGTCGCCCGTGGCGTAGATCACCGTGGCGGTGTAGCCCGCAGGCACGGTCACCTGGTCGGCCAGGCTTTTGGCCACGGCGGTGAAGCCCAGCACAGGTGGCAGCAGGGGGGCGGGACTGTCGTCGCCACCACCGCAGGCCGTCAGGCTGAAGCCACCCAGGCTGGCCGCAGCCAACGCACCGACACCCGAGCGCAGTACGTCGCGGCGCTGCAAATGCACCGCCATGACATCGTTGAGACGGGGGTTGCGGCTAGGGTTGTTGTCCAGATCGTCGGGGTCGGTGAAGGTGGGGGTGTTGTGCATGGCGTGGTACAGATGTAAGTGAGAAGTAAACAGAACGCAAAGCGGCAGCGTAGCCAGCGGGTATGACAACTGCGTGAATGCGTTGGCCGCACGGCCTGTGCCGGTGTCTCGTCTGCACAACGTAGTTGCGTGTAGCGCTACTTCACAACAGCAGGGCCAGGGTGGGGGCCATCGCTTTACTACAGGCCTGTCCATTTGCACAAAAAGTGCATATAGCCCTGCGCATTTGCCTCGTTTTGCGCAATCTGCAACACCCATTCCGCCGCCGCGCCTGGCGTTTGCACATATGCCATGGTGGCAGGGCTGCCGAGGCGTTTCCCACGCAAAATCCCGCTGTCGCCCAAGTTACAGTACGGGCGCTAGTGGTTTACCCAAAGGCTGCAATGTCCATAGCATCCGGTGTCCGCTGGCCTTTGGCCGCACCCTTTTTCTTGCTCTCACTCCATGATCTTTATGCGGATTCGCGCAGCGGTATTGAAGCGCTGCTTCACAGCCCTGGGCTTGCTGTTATGGGCCTCGTCCGGCTGCCTGGCCCAGGGAACGGGCGCTGCGCGTGCGGCCAGTGCAGACGCCAGCCTGCAGCACCCCTGGCTGTTCCCGCCGCCGTCGCCCAGCCCCGAGGCCTACATCACCAACCTGCCCAACGGGGCCTCGGTGGAGTCGCCTTTTGTGTTGCGGTTTGGTCTGTCGTTGCGGGGCCTGGTGCCCGCAGGCCACAGCGCAGGCAAGGCAGGGCACCACCATTTGCTGGTCAACCAGGAGCTGCCGCTGGCGTTTGGCGCGTCGCTGCCGTTTTCAGACAAATACATCCACTTCGGCAAAGGCCAGATGGAGACGGTGGTCAACGTGCCGCCGGGCGACTACACCTTTCGGATGGTGCTGGCAGACCAGGCCCATGTGCCCTACTTTGTCTACAGCAAGCCCCTGACGGTGCACGTGACCCAGCAGCGCAAAGGCGTGGCCCCGGCCGACGTGCTGGGGGCGCCCCGGGTGGAAATCATGGGGCTGGCCGATGGCGACACGGTGAGGCCGCCGTTTCGCATCCAGTTCCATGCGTCAGGCTTCCACATCGCCCACCAGGCGGCCCAGGTGCCCGACACGCATTACTTCCGGCTGGTGCTGGAGCGCCCAGGCGAACGGCCGGAAGTGCTGGACTTCAAAGCCGGCCAGACCGAGGCCTGGATCAACCCGCCCAAAGGGCTTTACGCCGCGCGGTTGGACCTGGTGCGCAACCTGCCCAGTCCCACCCCGGTCGCGGCGCGCTCGCCGACGGTCCATTTCACGGTCACCCCCTGAGAACGTGTTTACGATCTATTTGGGGCCGCGTTGGGGAGCAATCGGGATGAGTTGGCCGTCAGCGCCCGCCGCATGGGCTCTCTGCCCATGCCAG
>CANFZJ010000068.1 GCA_947451445.1 Comamonadaceae bacterium | reverse complement strand
GTCGAGCTGCATGGGCTGTAGGACTTACTGGAAGGCGACTTCGGCAAAGCTGCGGAGCTTGCGGCTGTGCAGCTGGTTCAGGCCCTGGGCGCGCAGCAGTTCGATGGCGCGGATGCCGATGCGCAGGTGCTGGTCCACCCGCTCGCGGTAGAAATGGTTGGCCATGCCGGGCAGTTTGATTTCGCCGTGCAGCGGTTTGTCGCTGACGCACAGCAGCGTGCCGTAGGGCACACGGAAGCGAAAGCCGTTGGCGGCGATGGTGGCGCTTTCCATGTCCAGCGCCACGGCGCGGCTTTGGCTGAAGCGGCGCTGCGGCTGGTTGTTGGGCAGCAGCTCCCAGTTGCGGTTGTCGGTGCTGGCCACGGTGCCGGTGCGCATGATGTTCTTGAGCGCCGCACCCTGTACCTGGGTTACGTCTTCCACCGCCTGCTCCAGCGCCTGCTGCACCTCGGCCAGCGCGGGGATAGGCACCCACAACGGCAGCTCTTCGTCCAGCACGTGGTCTTCGCGTACGTAGCCGTGGGCCAGCACGTAGTCGCCCAGCTGCTGGCTGTTGCGCAGGCCGGCGCAGTGGCCCACCATGATCCAGGCATGCGGGCGTAGCACGGCGATGTGGTCGGTGATGTTTTTGGCATTGGCCGGGCCGACACCGATGTTGACCATGGTGATGCCCGCATTGTCGGCACGTACCAGGTGGTAGGCGGGCATTTGTGGCAGCCGGGGCGGGGGTACGCCGCGCGCATCTTCGGCAGGCACGGGCAGGCCTACGCGGCGGGTGACCACGTTGCCGGGTTCTACAAAGGCCACGTATTCGCTGGCCGGGTCGGCCATGGCGGCGTGGCCCATGCGGACAAATTCGTCGATGTAGAACTGGTAGTTGGTGAATAGCACGAAGTTCTGGAACCAGTCGGGCCCGGTGCCGGTGTAGTGGCGCAGGCGGTGCAGTGAGTAGTCCACCCGGGGCGCGGTAAATAGCGAGAGCGGTTGCGGGTCGCCCGGTTTGGGCTCGTAGGTACCGTTGGCAATGCCGTCGTCCATGGCGGCCAGGTCGGGCAGGTCGAATACGTCGCGCATCAGCATGCGGCGCGCGGCGTCCATTTGGCCTTCTACGTGGTCGTGCTCGGCGAACGAGAAGTGCACGGGGATGGGCAGGGAGCTGGTACCTACTTCCAGCTCCACCTCGTGGTTTTCCAGCAGCAGGCGGAACTGTTCCAGGTAGTAGCTGTGGTACAGGTCGGGGCGGGTCAGCGTGGTTTCAAACCGGCCGGGTCCGGCCACAAAGCCAAAGCTGAGGTGGGCACTGGTCTGCACATTGGCGCGGGCGACCGTTTCGGTGTGCAGCCGCACAAACGGGTAGCAGGCGCGCACATGGCCGGGCAGGGTGTCGCCTGCCACAAAGCGCTGCATGGCAGCACGCAGGTGGGCAATCTGCTGGTCATAGATCAACTGGACCTGGGCCAGAGCGGCGGCGGCGTCGGTGAAACGGGCGGGGGCAATGAAGGCGGGCAGATAGGGCATGGGGCTATTGTGCAGATGAATCAAATGGTGGGTGGGATTGGCTCGCGCATAGTGACAAATTCTTCGGCGGCTGTGGGGTGGATGCCGATGGTGCTGTCAAACACCGCCTTGGTGGCCCCGGCCTTCATGGCCACGGCGAAGCCTTGCACCACCTCGCCCGCGTCTGCGCCCACCATGTGCAGGCCGACCACGCGGTCGGTGGCGTCGTCTACTACCAACTTCATCAGCGTGCGCTCGGTGCTGCCGCTGAGGGTGTGCTTGAGTGCCTTGAATTCGCTGCGGTAGGTGGTTACTTTGCCAAACTGCTGGCGCGCTGCGGCCTCCGATAGGCCTACTGTGCCGATGTTGGGGTGGGTGAAGACGGCGGTTGGAACCAGTGCGTAGTCCATCTGCCGTGCGGCTTTGCCCTCTTTGGGGCCGAACAGATGGGCCACCAGGGCCATCGCCTCGCCCAGCGCCACCGGGGTCAGTTGCAGTCGGGCCGTCACGTCGCCCAGGGCGTAGATGGATGGCACCGAGGTTTGGTACTGCGCGTTGACTTCGATGGCGCCGTCTTTGCCTTGGGCAATACCCACCGTATCCAGCCCCAGGCCCTGCACATTCGGCACGCGGCCAATCGCGTAGAGCACCTGGTCCACCATCTGCGTGTCGCCGCTGGCCAGTTGCACCTGCAGGCCATCGGCTTGGCGGGTGATGGCGGTGACGTCGGTGCCCAGGCGCAGGTCTACCCCGGCCTTGCGCACCTCTTGGGCGAGGAAGTGGCGCACGTCGTCGTCAAAGCCGCGCAGCACCTGCGTACCCCGATATACCTGCGTGACCTGCGCGCCCAGGCCGTTGAAGATGGAGGCAAATTCGCAAGCGATGTAGCCACCCCCCACCACCAGCAGGCGCTGGGGGAACGGGTCCAGGTCAAACATCGCGTTCGACACCACGGCGTACTCGCCGCCCGGCACGGCTGGTGCCGTGGGTGTCCCCCCGGTGGCCAGCAAAATATGGGCTGCGCTGAATTGTTGCGTGCCCACCTGTACGGTGCGCGCGTCCACCAGCGTGGCCCAGCCGGGGACCAGTTGCACACCGGCCCCCACCAGCAGCTGCCGGTACACGCCGTTGAGCCGGGTGATCTCCGCTGCGCGGCGGGTTTTAAGCAGGTTCCAGTCGAAAGTAGGCTGGCCTACCTGCCAACCGTAGCCTGCTGCTTCTGCAAACGCCTCGGCATAGTGCGCTGCGTAGCTGTACAGCTTTTTGGGAATGCAGCCCACGTTGACGCAGGTGCCGCCCAGCGCGCCCACCTCCACCAGGCCCACCCGGGCGCCGCGCTGTGCCGCCATGCGGGCCGCCCGCACGCCGCCGCTGCCGCCACCTACTACCAAAAGATCGAACTGGAATGGAGTCATGCTGTGTTCCTTGGTCTGTAATGGCCTGTAAATCAGACTTTAATGCTATTAAATATATAGCTGAAGCGCTTATTTTTAGGGCGCTGTACCCAATATTGAGGATGTGTGGGCAGGAACGGACTTATAAATCGCGAAAATAGATGTTTTAGCCTCTTTATCTCAAAGGTTGTTGTGAAATCTGTTCTGTCTACCGTTGCATTCTGCGTGCTGGCTACGGCCGCAACCTGTTCCTTCGCGACCGATGCGAGCGATGCCGCCAAAGAGGCTGGTGCCGTCGTGACCCCCAGCGGCCTGGTCTACCGTTCGCTCAAAGATGGCACCGGTGCCAGCCCTGCCGCATCGGACAAGGTCAAGGTCCATTACCGTGGCACTTTCATGGACGGCAAAGAGTTCGACAGCTCGTACAAGCGCGGTGAACCCATCGAATTTCCCCTCAGCGGCGTCATCAAGTGCTGGACCGAAGGCGTGCAGCGCATGAAGGTTGGCGGCAAAGCCCGGCTGACCTGCCCCGCAGGCATTGCCTACGGCGAACGTGGCAACGGTGGCGTGATTCCTGCTAACGCCACCTTGCAGTTTGAGGTTGAGCTGTTGGGCATCAACGGTAAATAAACCTTCGCTTCACTGTTTTCAGGAGGCCCCATGGCACCCAATCCATCCACCAGCATCCTGCCCTCCAACTTTGGCAGCCGTGGGCCTACGGCTGCGCACGCGCACATTGCGTTTATCGGCGGCGGCAACATGGCCAGTGCCATCATTGGCGGGCTGGTCAAAAAGGGCGTGCCGGTCAACCACATCGTGGTGATTGAGCCCTGGGCCGAAGCCCGTGCCAAGCTGCTGGCCGACTTTGCGTTGACCGCCCATGAAATGCCCGGTCCCGTGCTGGACATGGCGCGCACCGTAGTCTGGGCTGTCAAGCCGCAGATGTTCAAGGACGCCGCGCTGCAAACCCGCTTCCATACCAAACAGGCGCTGCATCTCAGTGTGGCCGCAGGTATCCGTAGCGACAGCATTGCGCACTGGCTGGGCACCGAGCGCATCGTGCGCGCCATGCCCAATACCCCGGCGCTGATCGGCAAGGGCATGACCGCGCTGTTTGCGCGTCCGGCGGTGACGGACGAAGACCGGGGCATCATCAACAAAGTGCTGTCTGCCACCGGTGAAAGCCTGTGGGTGGACGCCGAGGCGCAGCTGGACGCGGTGACCGCACTGTCCGGCTCGGGCCCGGCGTACGTGTTTTTCTTTATTGAGGCCATGACCCAGGCCGGGGCGGACATGGGCCTGCCACGCGACCAGGCACACCGGCTGGCGGTGGGGACCTTTGTGGGGGCATCTGCCTTGGCGCGCAATTCCCAGGAACCGCCCGAGCTGCTGCGCCAGCGCGTCACGTCCAAGGGGGGCACCACCTATGCCGCCATTACCTCGATGGAGCAGGACGGGCTGAAAAACATCTTCATGCGCGCCATGCACGCCGCCAAGCACCGGGCACGTGAGCTGGGCGATGAGTTTGGGGATTAACTTTGAAACACCCCCAGTCTTGCCCACTGCGTGTGGCCGCCAACCCCCTTGCAGGGGGCAACACCTACAGCCTGGCAAAGCCAGTTCTGTGGTGTTTTGGAACGGGCTTCGCTGCGCTTGCCTTGGGCAGATGCGGGTGGGTTGGGTGATTGCTATATAAAACATAGCTACTAGCGCCCGTTCTATATGCGCTAGCGCCTGTTTTATCCTCAAGCAGCTTTTTTCAGTTGCGCGTGCGGGTCAATCACAAACTTCTTGGGCACCCCGGCGTCGAACTCGGCGTAGCCGCTGGGGGCTTCGTCCAGCGAGATCACCTGCACGCCCACGATGTCGGCGATGTGGATGCGGTCCCACAGAATGGCTTGCATCAGTGCGCGGTTGTATTTCATCACCGGCGTCTGGCCGGTGTGAAAGCTGTGCGATTTGGCCCAGCCCAGGCCGAAGCGCAGGCTCAGGGCGCCGCTCTTGGCGGCCTGGTCCACGCCACCCGGGTCGTCCGTCACGTACAGGCCGGGGATGCCGATTTTTCCCGCCGCGCGGGTGATTTCCATCAGCGAATTCAACACCGTGGCGGGCGCTTCACCCTGCGACCCGGCGTGGCCGTGGCCGCGCGCCTCAAAGCCGACGGCGTCGATGGCGGAGTCCACCTCGGGCGTGCCCAGAATGGCGGCGATCTGGTCGGCCAGCGATACGTCCAGCGACAGGTCTACCGTCTCAAAACCCACTTTACGTGCATGCACCAGCCGGGTCGGGTTCACGTCGCCCACGATCACCACCGCCGCGCCCAGCAGCCGCGCCGATGCCGCCGCTGCCAGGCCGACCGGGCCCGCACCCGCCACGTAGACCGTGCTGCCGGGACCGACGCCTGCCGTCACCGCGCCGTGGTAGCCGGTGGGCAGGATGTCGGACAGGCAGGTCAGGTCGCGGATTTTGGCCATGGCGCGGTCGCGGTCGGGGAACTTCAGCAGATTGAAATCGGCATACGGCACCATGACGTACTCGGCCTGGCCACCGATCCAGCCGCCCATGTCCACATAGCCGTAGGCACCGCCCGCGCGCGAGGGGTTCACGCTGAGGCAGACGCCGGTGTGCTGTTCCTTGCAGGTGCGGCAGCGGCCACAGGCTACGTTGAAGGGAACGGACACGATGTCGCCCTTCTTGAGCGTCTCCACGTCACGGCCGACCTCCAGCACTTCGCCGGTAATTTCGTGGCCCAGCACCAGCCCGGATAGGGCGGTGGTGCGGCCGCGCACCATGTGCTGGTCGGAGCCGCAGATGTTGGTGGTCAGCACCTTCAAAATCACCCCGTGCTGTGCCTCCTGGCCCAGCGGGTTGATGAGTTTGGGAAAGGGAATGGTTCGCACTTCGACCTGGTTTTGGCCCAGGTACACGACACCTCGGTTGCTTGGCATGGCGCTTGTCTCCTTGTGTTGGTAGGAGCGCCATGTTGGAGCGTTGGCCCGCCGCCACTAGCCGGATTGCGACACCGAAAGCACCTTTTAGACTAGGTACTTACCCAGCTTGTCGGCCAGCACCTGGGCTGCGTCCTGCCAAGTGACGGCCACGCCCAGCGTGGCCAAATCCACCGTTTGCAACCCCGCGTAGCCACAGGGGTTGATGCGGCTGAACGGCTCCAGGTCCATCGCTACATTCAACGCCACCCCGTGGTAAGTGCAGTGGCGGCTGACCTTGATGCCCAGGGCGGCGACTTTGCCCAGGACCAGCGGCGAAGTTTCCAGCTGTTTGGATGTGAATTCGGCCTCCAGCCGCGCGTGGCTGAACGGGTCTTGCAGCCGCACATAGATGCCCGGCGCACCCGGCACACGCAGCCCGGTCACGCCGAAATGGGTCAGCGTCTGGATGACGGCCTCTTCGATGCGGTAGACGTATTCCTTTACAAAATAGCCCGCCCGCTGCAGGTCCAGCAGCGGATAGCCCACCACCTGGCCCGGCCCGTGGTAAGTCACCTGGCCGCCCCGGTTGGTCTGCACCACGGGGATGTCGCCGGGATTCAGCAGGTGGTCGGCTTTGCCCGCCAGGCCTTGGGTGAAGGTGGGCGGGTGCTCACAAATCCATAGCTGGTCGTGCACGTCTGGTGTGCGCTGGGCCGTGAAATCTTGCATGGCCTGGACGGTGGGCTGGTAGTCCACCCGGCCGAGGATGTGGGGGGCTGGAATCACAAAACCATCTTCACCATCGGGTGCGTGCTAAGGGTGCGGTAGAGCTCATCCAGTTGCTCGCGGCTGGTGGCGGTGATGGTGACGGTGATACCGAGGTACTTGCCGCCTTTGCTCTCGCGCAGCTCGACCGTGCTGGCGTCATAGGCCGGATCGAACTGTTGGGCGATGCTGGTGATGGCGTGGACAAAGCCGTCGGCGTGCAGGCCCATGACCTTGATGGGGAACTGCGAGGGGTACTCGATCAGCGAGTCTTTGCGGGGGTCGGTGGGGTCGGTAGTGGTCATATTCAGAGGGCTTGGGTGGCTGTGGTGGTGCTGTGCCGTAAGGGCTTATTTTGGAGCGGGGTTGCGTGCGGGCAGCAGACGGGTTTCGCCAATTTTCAGCAGAAAGAAATCGTCGTCGGCCACGCCTTGGGCCACGCGTGCGGCGGCCAGGTCTTTGGGCGGTTGGTCCAGCGGTTCGTCGGTCAGGTTGAAGGTGCCCCAGTGCACGCCCACGCTGCGTTTGGCGTGCAGGTCACGGTGGATTTGCACGGCTTCGGCCGGGTTGATATGCTGGTTTTGCATGAACCAGCGCGGCTCGTAGGCCCCGACGGCGATCAGCGCGATGTCGAAGCCGTCCGGACTGCGTTCCTGGAAGTGGGTGCGGGTGTCCTTGAAATCCTGGCTGTAGCCCGTGTCGCCACTGAAGTACCAGTGGAAGTCCGCGCCGAACACCGCCCAGCCGCCCCACAGCGAATGGAAGCGGTCGCCCAGCGCGCGCGCCGACCAATGTTGCACGGGGGTGAGGTGAAACTCCACCCCGCGCATCGTGTGCTGCTGCCACCAGTCCAGCTCCACCACCTGGGTGATGCCGTGCCGGACGAACCAGGCTTTGAGGCCGAGCGGTACTATAAAAAGCGTAGCGCCTTGTGCTTGTTGGTTCAGTGCTTGCACCGCATGGACATCTAAATGGTCGTAGTGGTTGTGCGAGACCACCACTACGTCGATAGGCGGCAGATCGGCCAACGCTACGCCCGGCGGCTGGGCCCGCCGTGGCCCAGCAAACTGCACCGGCGAGGCACGCTCGCTGAACACCGGATCGGTCAGCACATTCAGCCCACTGGCTTGCACCAACATGGTGGCATGGCCGACCCAGGTAATGGCAGGCTGCATGGCCGCGCCTGTATTGGCGTGGATGGTGACTTTGTCGGCGGTCACGGTGGGGGTAGGGGTTTGGGGCGGGGGCGGTAAGTTATTCCGCCAGGCGTGGGTTTTCCAGCGCAGCACATCACCCAGCGAGCCCGGAATGGCGTCTGTGTAGTTGTTTTTGAAGCCGGTGCGGGTGTGGTGGCGCTGCATGCTGGGTAGGCGGTGGTGTTGGTCAAAGTGCCGCTGAGCGGTACGGCGTTAGGCAGTCTTTACGCGTCAAATTTAGCGGCAGACACAAGGTTTAACGATAATGCGCTTCACTTTGCTTTACATTACGCCACCAAGAAGAGGATGAAAGACAGGTCCGGCAACCCGCTCGAATTGTATGCATTGCGTGAAATGCTGGCTATTTCAAGGGGTTTCTACGTATAATGGTAGGCTTTGCTGAAATGCCCTGGGTTGCATCCTAGTGTCGTAAATCTAGGTGAACATGCTGACAGACTATGTAGATGAGGCGGAAGATTCCGATTTCAAGCCCCTGACTGCTGCCGAGGCGCAACAGTGGCGACAACGCAATCCCCCTTTGTCTTTGTGGAAAGTGTTGGCCGGCCAGGTGGTTGCGGGATGCTTCGTGGCGTTGGCTGCGGGGCTCTTGACGGGCAAGCCGGTTATGGCTTGGTCTGCGGCTTACGGTGCTTTGTCCGTAGTTGTGCCTGCTGCGCTGTTTGCGCGGGGCATCACCGGGCGTTTGGCGTGTACCGTTCCAGGTGCTGCGATGGTGGGTTTTTTTGTGTGGGAGCTGGTCAAGATCGTCGTAACAATTTTGATGTTGTTTGCGGCGCCCAGGCTGGTTCCAGGATTGAATTGGCTGGCCTTGTTGGCTGGCTTTGTAGTGACAATGAAGGTGGTTTGGCTGGCGTTGATGTTTCGCGCCAAACGCCCACTTTCGGCTTAATGTGAAACAGCTTTCGTGTTTTTGGGTGGCTTTGCTATCCGGGCCATGGAAATCAATGGAATAGATGGACTGCTAACTATGTCAACTGAACACGCTGCTGCAGAAGGCCCCAACGCGGGCGAGTACATCGTTCACCATTTGCAGCATTTGCAGCGGAATTTTGATTTCGAGGCGGTCAAGCAAACCCACATCGTGGACTTCAGTCTTTTTAATCTGGACTCGGTGATCTACTCGGTGTTGCTGGGTGTGGTTGGTTGTTTTTTGCTGTGGCGCGCTGCGCGCAAGGCCACTTCGGGTGTTCCGGGGCGCTTTCAAGCCGCCGTGGAAATTTTGTCCGAAATGGTCGATACCCAAGCCAAGGGCGTGATTCACAACCCCACCAGTCGCAAGTTGGTGGCCCCATTGGCTTTGACGGTGTTCGTCTGGATTTTTCTGATGAACGGCATGGACATGCTGCCAGTGGATATTCTTCCAAAGCTCTGGACCCATCTCTATGCATCGGCAGGTAACGATGCCCACCATGCATACATGCGGGTGGTGCCTACTGCTGACTTGTCCACCACCCTGGGGCTGTCTGTCAGTGTGCTGTTCATTTGCTTGGTTTACAACGTCAAGATCAAGGGCCTGGGCGGCTGGGCGCATGAAATGGTGGCTGCACCGTTTGGTGACCACTGGTTTTTGTATCCCATCAATTTTTTGATGCAACTGATTGAATACCTGGCGAAGACTGTTTCGCACGGCATGCGGTTGTTTGGCAACATGTTTGCTGGTGAATTGGTTTTCATGTTGATCGCCCTGATGGGCGGCACGTGGGCCTGGCAGTTCAACCCCATGACGGGTGGGTTCTGGCTGGGTATCGGGCATGTTGTTGCCGGAACAGTGTGGAGCATCTTTCACATTCTGGTGATCACCTTGCAAGCCTTCATCTTTATGATGTTGACGCTGATTTATGTGGGGCAATCCCACGAGGCGCACTAACTCTCCCAGTCTGGAGTGTTCTGCGCTCCAGGTAAGGTAGTTAGTTCAACCTCGGTTCGTTTTCGCTTTTCTCTTTCTTTTACCTGTACTTTTTAGGAACAATCATGGAAAACATTCTCGGTCTCGTCGCTTTGGCTTGTGGTTTGATCGTTGGCCTGGGCGCTCTGGGTGCCTCCATCGGTATTGCCTTGATGGGCGGCAAGTTCCTCGAATCTTCGGCACGCCAGCCTGAACTGATGAATGAACTGCAAACCAAGATGTTCATCTTGGCCGGTCTGATCGACGCGGCTTTCCTGATCGGCGTGGCTATTGCCCTGCTGTTCGCTTTCGCTAAGCCTTTCGCTATCTAATTTTTGGCAGACCTTTCACGACCGAAAGGAATTAAGCCGTGAACATTAATTCAACCCTGTTTCTGCAGGCCGTTGTCTTTGCGATCCTGGTGTGGTTCACGATGAAATTCGTGTGGCCTCCGATCACCAAGGCGTTGGACGAGCGGGCGCAGAAAATCTCTGACGGCCTTGCTGCCGCCGACAAAGCTAAATCTGAACTGACCAGCGCCAACAAGCGCGTCGAAGAAGAGTTGGCCAAGTCACGCACCGAGACCGCATCGCGCTTGGCTGATGCCGACCGCCGTGCCCAGGTCATCGTCGAAGAGGCGAAAGCCCGTGCGACAGACGAAGGCAACAAGATCGTGGCCGCAGCCCGGGCCGAAGCCGAGCAACAAACCGTGAAAGCCCGTGAAGCATTGCGTGAGCAAGTCGCCGCACTGGCAGTCAAGGGTGCTGAGCAGATTCTCCGTAAGGAAGTCAATGCTGGTGTCCACGCGGACTTGTTGAATCGCCTCCAAACTGAACTCTGAGCGGCAGAACGACCATGGCTGAAATAGCAACCATTGCCCGTCCTTACGCTGAAGCGTTGTTCAAGGCGACCTCCTCTGATCTGGATGGCACTGCCGTGTGGTTGGATGGGTTGGCTGCAATTGCCGCCAATTCCCAATTGCTGCAGTTTGCCGACAATCCCAAGGTCGAGGCACACCAGGTATTTGATGTGATTGCTGGCGTGGCCAAGTCGGCCTTGCCTGAAGCTGCCAAGAATTTCTTGCAGCTGGTCATTCAAAACAACCGTTTGAACGCTCTGCCTGAGATTGCCAACCAGTTTCGTGCTTTGAAAAATGCGCGGAGCGGTTCGTCAGACGCCACTGTTTTCAGTGCGTTTGAGATGGATGCTGCAGCGCAGGCCAACGTAC
>CANFZJ010000067.1 GCA_947451445.1 Comamonadaceae bacterium | reverse complement strand
ACGTCGCGGCTTTCTTGCAGCAGCTCGCGGCTCACGTTCAGCGGCAGGTCGGCGGAATCGACCACGCCCTTCACAAAGCGCAGGTAGCTGGGCAGCAGGGCTTCGGCGTCGTCCATGATGAAGACGCGTTTTACGTACAGCTTCAGGCCGCCCTTTTTGTCGCGGTTCCACAGGTCTTGCGGGGCCTTGCCGGGCACGTACAGCAGCTGGGTGTATTCGGTGCTGCCTTCCACGCGGTTGTGGGTGTGGGCCAGCGGGGCTTCAAAGTCGTGGCTGATCTGTTTGTAGAAGTCGTCGTACTGCTCTTGGCTGATGTCCTTCTTGGCGCGGGCCCAGATGGCGCTGGCCTTGTTGACCGCTTCCCATTCGCCGGTAGCGACCATGCCACCGGGTTGGCGGCCGCCTTCTTCGTTCGCCGGGTCGATCAGGTCGCCGTCTTTCCACTCTTCCTTTTCCATCAGGATGGGCAGGCTGATGTGGTCAGAGTACTTGCTGATGATGCCTTTTAGCTTCCAGGCGGACGCGTAGTCCAGCGCGTCGTCGCGCAGGTGCAGGATCACGCTGGTGCCGCGCTTGTCGCGGGTGATGCCTTCGACCTCGAACGCACCGCCACCGCTGGCACCGCCGTCGCTGGACCAGCGCACGCCTTCATTGGCGGGCGTACCGGCACGGCGCGACTCGACGGTGATGCGGTCTGCCACGATGAAGCCCGAGTAAAAGCCCACGCCGAACTGGCCGATCAGCTGTGAATCGGCCTTTTGGTCGCCGGACAGCTTGGACACGAAGTCTTTGGTGCCGCTCTTGGCGATGGTGCCCAGGTTGTCGATGGCTTCTTGTTGGGTCAGACCGATGCCGTTGTCGGTGATGGTCAGCGTCTTGGCGTCTTTGTTGAAGGCGACACGCACTTCCAGGTTGGGCGCATCTTCGTACAAACCAGGGTTGCTGATGGCTTCAAAACGCAGCTTGTCGCAGGCGTCCGATGCGTTGGACACCAGCTCGCGCATGAAAATTTCTTTGTTGGAATACAGCGCGTGGGTGACGAGGTGCAGCAGCTGGGCCACTTCGGCCTGGAACGACAGGGTTTGCTTGGTCATAGGAGGTGGTTACAGTGAAAGGGTCAAAAAACAGAACACCGGCAGCAGGTGCCGGGCAGCCTTCAATTATGGCCGGACGCGCAGAGTTCAAGTCCACAGCGCTGCGAACCCGCCGCCACAAGCTTGCTGCGCTCTAAATTAAATACAAAGAGTGGTGAAATACCTGTGCTGTACCATCCGCAGGCCGTCAACCCGGTGTACACCATCGGCGTTGCTGGCTAACGCGTGCGGCCCAATCCTGTAGGCCGCATGCCGTACAAAAAAACCTCTAGGAGTGAGCAACATGGATAGCAATCTCAAAAAATGGTCGGCTGAGTTCCTCGGCACCTTCTGGCTGACGCTGGGTGGCTGCGGTAGCGCGGTGCTGGCTGCGGCCTTCCCCGGCGTGGGCATTGGCCTGCTGGGCGTGTCGCTGGCCTTCGGCCTGACGGTGGTGACCGGCGCGTACGCGTTCGGCCCCATCTCGGGCGGCCACTTCAACCCCGCCGTCTCGATTGGCCTGGTGGTGGGCAAGCGCTTCCCCGCGTCTGGCTTGCCTGGCTACATCATTTCGCAAGTGCTGGGCGCGTGCGCGGCGGCGGGTGTGTTGTACCTGATTGTGTCCGGCAAGGCCGACTTTGACGCGGCCAAGGCCTTCACCGGTGCAGGCGCATTTGCCACCAACGGCTTTGGCGTGAACTCGCCTGGTGGCTTTAGCCAGCTGTCGGTGCTGATTTGCGAAGTGGTGATGACCGCGATCTTCCTGATCGTCATCTTGGGTGCCACCGCCAAACGCGCCGCTGGTGCCTTCGGCGGCCTGACCATCGGCCTGTGCCTGACGCTGATCCACCTGGTCTCCATCCCCGTGTCCAACACCTCGGTGAACCCCGCCCGCAGCACCGGCCCCGCGCTGTTTGTGCCCGGCGCGATGGGTGACTTGTGGCTGTTCTGGGTCGCGCCCATTGTCGGCGCTGTCATCGGTGCGGTGATTTACAACGCGCTGCTCAGCGACGAGTAATCCCGTTCTGCACCATCAAAAAAGCCCCGCACTGCGGGGCTTTTTTGTGTGGGGCACTTCTAGAAATTCAATTATCGGGATGCAGAGTGAGGCGCCCGGAGCGCAGAACACCGGAGTGCACTTCAGTGCATGAGGATTTCGAGCACCGCGCAACGAAGCTATGCGCCCGACAATTGGATTGATAGAAGTGCCCAGGGCTTAAAACTTCTCGTGCGGGGCCAGGTAGCGCCACTGCCCGACCGGCAAATTGCCCAGCATCACATGGCCCACGCGCACCCGCTTCAAGCCCACCACCTTCAGGCCGACCAGCTCGCACATGCGGCGGATCTGGCGTTTTTTACCTTCGGTCAGCACAAAGCGCAGCTGCTCGGGGTTTTGCCAGACCACCTGGGCGGGTTTGAGCGGCTGGCCGTCCAGGCTCAGGCCGTGGCGCAGTTTGGCCAGCAGGGCGGGCGGGAACACGCTTTGCACGTCGCTGGTGATGGGGTCGTCGTCGTCAATACGCACCAGCTGCTGGCTCTTGCCGCTGGACTGCAGGCCGGGGTAGGTGGCTGCAGGCGAGTTGGCCGCTGCCGGGTTGGCCACGCCGGTGTAGGCCACGCGCACCAGGTATTCCTTTTCCATCACCGAATCTTCGCCGATCAGCTGGCGCGCCACGCGGCCGTCTTGCGTCAGCACCAGCAGGCCGGTGGAGTCGATGTCCAGCCGCCCGGCGGGCACCAGGCTTTTGAGCTGGCTGCCGTGGAAGAAGAAGCGGGCGTTGTCGTCCACCCAGCGGTTTTGCGGCTGCACCAGCGTGATGGCGGGTACGTGGTCGTCCTCGGCCTGGCCGCTGACCAAACCCAGCGGTTTGTTGATGAGGATGGTGACCTGGTTGGCCTGCTGGCCGGTGGCGGCTTTGTCGATCTGGATGCGGTCGCTGGGCGTGACCTTGACGCCCATCTCGGCCACCGCGCCGTTCACCTTGACCCAGCCCTTGGCGATCCAGTCATCGGCCTCGCGGCGCGAACACATGTTCAGCTCGGCCATGCGCTTGTTCAGCCGGGTCGGTTCGCTGCTGCTGGCGGCCCCGGTGGGGGGCGCGGCACGGCGAAAGGGTTGGTCAGACAGGGGCTTGGGTGGTGTGGTCATGGTGTGCTATCAATAATGCAGCTGCTTGCGCAGATGGAACCTGCGCTGGAGGCCGATTTGACCCCCATTTTACGCCTGTGCCCGTTGTTATCGCTCCGCCAAGGCCAGCTTGGTCGCCAAGCCGAGAAACACGGTGCCCGCCACCCGGTTCAGCCAGCGCTGGGTGGCCACCGAGCCGCGCAGCCGGGCGCTGACCGCCGCCGCAAAAACCGTGATGGTGCCGAAAGCGATCAGCGTGGTGAGGATAAAAATGCCGCCCAGCGCGCACAGCTGCAGCGCAATCGAGCCCCGCTCGGCATGCACAAACTGCGGCAGCAACGCCAGAAAGAAGAACACCACCTTGGGGTTGGTCAGGTTCATCACCCAGCCGCGCAAGAACATGCGGCCCAGGTGGGCTTGCTGCTCGGCCTGCTCTGCCAGCGCCCCGACCGGTGCGCGAAACGCCTGCCAGGCCAGATACGCCAGGTAGGCCGCGCCCAACACCTTCAACACGGTGAACGCCGTAGCCGACGCTGCAAACACCGCCGCCAGCCCCAGCGCCACGGCCAGCGTGTGCACCACCAGCCCGGCACACAGCCCCAGCGTGACGACCCAGCCGGCCTTGCGCCCCTGGGTGGCCGACTGCAGCAGCACAAAAATATTGTCCGGGCCGGGGGTGAAACCCAGCAGCAGCGACAGGCTGAAGAAGGCGATACAGGTGTCCAGGCTCAACATAAAAACCTCATTTGCTATTAATGTGATAGCTACCTGCGCACGTTTTATATGCGCTGGCGGCATTTTTCTTATAGAACTCAGGGCGAAGCCAGGTGCCGACAGGCTCCTAGAAGTCCATAAAATCGGGCGATGACCGAACCCCAAACCCACACGATAACCACTATTGCCACCCACAGTGGCACCTTCCATGCCGACGACGTTTTTGGCGTGGGCATTCTGATGGGCGTCTTCCCGTCGCACACGCTGGTGCGCACCCGCGACAAAGCCTTGATTGAAGCGGCCGACTGTGTGGTCGACGTGGGCGGCGTGTGGGACGCTGCCACGGGCCGCTTTGACCACCACCAGCGCGGCTTCACCGGGGCCCGCCCGGCCCGCCCGTCCAGCGAACTGGACGGCGCTACCGTGCCCGGCGTGGGCTATGCCAGCGCGGGCCTGGTGTGGGCAGCGCACGGCACGGCCTATGTGCAGGCATGGGCCGCAGCGCAGGGGCACAGCCTGGACGACCAGGCCGTGCAGGACGTGGTGCGCACCATCGACCATTCGCTGGTGCAGTACCTGGACATCGTGGACACCGGCCAGGGCGATGTGGCGCCCGGCATCTTTGGCCTGTCGGCGCTGATCGCCCAGCTCAATACCCACTGGCTGGAAGAGCAGGGCCTGAGCCTGGCAGCCAAAGCCGCATTGCTGGAGCGGCGCTTTCGCGAGGCCATTGCCATCACCCGTACCTTTGTGGACCGCGCCATCAGCAAAAAAGTGGCGCAAATCCGCGCTATGGACACCGTGCGCCAGGCGCCCCGCCTGCTGAATGGCCAGGTGCTGCACCTGCGCGAGGGCGGCATGCCCTGGACCCGCGTGGTGGTGGACGAGATGCCCGAGGTGCTGTTTGTGGTGTACCCCGATTCCGATGGCAACCAGTACCAGATCAAGACCGTGCCGGTCGAGCCGGGCTCTTTCGACACCCGCAAAGACCTGCCCGCCCCCTGGGCCGGTTTGCGCGACCAGGAGCTGGCCGCCGTCACCGGCGTGCCGGACAGCGTGTTCTGCCACCTGAACCTGTTTATCGGCGGTGCGCGCAGCTTTGACGGCGCGTTGAAGTTGGCGGAACTGGCGCTGGCTGCGGGCTAGTCCACCCCTGTCTCGGTCAGTAAATGCCGGGGCTGGGCCGGGGCCACCTCCAGCATATGGAAAGTGCCACTGGCGTAGCTAGGGTGAGCGGCGGCAGCTACTTTTTTAGTAGCAATGCATCAGGCCGGCGTGCGTGCGTCCCAGCGTTCGCGCCAGGCCATAAAGTCGGCCACCGGCAGCGGGCGGCTCATGTGGTAGCCCTGGGCTTCGTCGCAACCTTGCTCGCGCAGCAGGCCCCAGATGGCGGCGTTTTCCACCCCTTCGGCGACCACGCTCAGGCCCATGTTGTGTGCCAGGTCGATGGTGGAGCGCACGATCTTGGCGTCGCCCACGTCGCGTTCCATGCCCATGACGAAGGATTTGTCGATCTTCAGCTCGTCCACCGGCAGGCGTTTCAGGTAGGCCAGCGACGAGTAGCCGGTGCCGAAGTCGTCGATGGACAGCTTGAAGCCCCGGTCGGACAGGCGTTTGAGCGTGTTTTCGGCGCGCAGCGGGTCGTCCATGATGGCGCTTTCGGTGATCTCCAGGCAAAAGGCGTTAGGGGCTACCTGGTGTGTGGCCATCAGTGCGTCCAGCCGGGCCGGGAACTCCAGGTCCATCAGGTCGCGGGTGGACAGGTTGATGGCAATTCGCAGCGGCTGGCCAGGCCGTTGCAGGCTGGCCCACTGGGAGGCGACTTGGTTGAACATCCACAGGGTGAGCTGGCGTACAAAGCCGGTTTGCTCGGCAAACGGGATGAAGGAGTCGGGTGGCACCAGGCCGCGCGTGGGGTGGTTCCAGCGGACCAGGGCTTCGGCGGCAATGACCTGGCCGCTGGCCAGCGCGATCTTGGGCTGCAGGAACAGCCGCAGTTCGTTGTGCTCGACTGCGTGGCGCAGCTCGGACAGCAGCGACAGGGTTTGTTTGCTGGACGAGTCGAGTGCGGGGTCGTACAGCTGCAGCACGGTGGCTTTGCGCTTGGCGGCGTACATCGCCACCTCGGCCCGGCCCAGCAGGGTGTCTACATCGGCCGCGTGCTGCGGCCAGCAGGCCAGGCCCAGGCTGGCGCTGAGGTCCACGGTCTGGTCGTCAAAGGTCATGGGGGTCTCGAACGAGGTGACGATGTGCTGCGCCATGGCCAGGGCTTGTTCGGCGTCGGCGTGCGGCAGCAGCACCGAAAACTCGTCACCGCCCAGGCGCGCCACCACTGGCCCGTCGTCGCCCATGCGCTGCAGCAGGCGCTCGGCCACGGCCACGAGTAGTTTGTCTCCGAGGGCATAGCCCAGGATGTCGTTGACGTGTTTGAAGCGGTCCAGGTTGAGCGTTATGACGGCGAACGGGGTCAGGCCGGGGTCGCTGTCGGTCTTGCGGGCGGCGATGATTTCGGTGATGGCATCGCGAAAGCGCACCCGGTTGGGCAGCCGGGTCAGGCGGTCCCAGTAGGCCAGTTGCTTGATTTCATCGCGGCTGAGGGCGATGTTTTTGCGCATCCGGTCGAAGGCGTTGGCCAGGTCGCCGATTTCATCGCGTCGCCAGGTGTGCTTTACCGGCTGCTCGTACTGGCCCCGGCCCAGGCGCTCGGCGCCTTCCACCAGCGAACGCAGTGGGGTGGTTACCCGGCGCGCCGTCCAGTAGCTGCCCAGGCCAAACAGCAGCAGGCCGATACCGGTGATCAGCAGCAAAATCACTTGCAGCTCATTGAATGGCGCAACCGCCTGGTTGAGCGAGCGGACCAGCAGGGTGTTGACCTTGCCACCGATGGTGGGCGGGGTTATCTTGCGGATGATCAGCGTGTCGCCTTCGCTGTCAAACTCGGATGCCTCCAGGCCACTGCGCTGCAGGTCCGCCAGGTTCTGTGCCGACAGGGTGGTGATTGAGACGGTCGTTGGCCGGCCCGCGCTGCTGACAACTGCGGCCAACCGGATGCCGGACTGTGCGTACAGGCTTTCGGCCAGCTTGGAGTCGGCCGGAAAGCCCATCAAAATCCAGCCGACCAACAGCGGTGCACGTACCGGCACCATCACAAACATAAAAGGGTGGCCGTCCAGTACGGCCAGCTGGCCGCCTTTGCGCTTGTCGTCTTGCAACGGCGCGGCGATTTGCGGGAACAGGGTGGTGTCTACCGTGGCCTGGCCTGCGTAGACCGCTACGGGGTGCAGCTGGGGGTCAAGAAAGGCGGTGACGCCCGCGTCCATGCGGTCGGCCAGGTTTTCCAGCGCCGAACGCACCGTGCCCATGTCGTTGGAGTTGACGGCGGCGCGAAAGCCGAAGTCGGTCGCTTGTACGGCGGCCCCCTCGGTCAGGCGACTTGCCTTTTGCTCGATCAGGCTGCGCCACACCCGCTCCCCCAGAGCCAGGTCGTTGGCCACCTGGGCGCGGGCGTTGCGTTCAATGCCGCTGTGCACTACCAGCATGCCCGCCGCCTGCACCACCAGCAGCAGCAGCATGGAGAGCACCACGATGCGGGTGGACAAACGCCAGCCCCGGGTGTCCGGTCCCCAAGTCCGGGGTCGCGTCACGGTGTTAGTCCAGCCATTTTGACCGTCACTACAGCGCCCGTCGCTGCCAGCGCCAGCGGCTGGTCCAGCGCGGGGGCGCCGACGGGTAGGTTGGCGTGCCAGGTGCGCAGGTGGTAGCTGCCAGGCGGTACGTTGTCCAGCTGCAGTTTGCCGTCTGCGCCGCTGCGGCCAAAGTACGGTGTGTCCACTACCAGCACCCAGGCGACCATCTTGTCGTGGATGTTGCAGCCCAGGATGGCGATGCCAGGCTTGTCGAACACCACCGGGTTGGCCTCGGCCCCGGCGTAGAGCTTGAGCTCGAACGGTTTGATGGGCGAAAACGAGTACACGTGGTGGCGCACCGTGTCGCGGTTGGGGAACTTCACCGCCGTGCCCACGGTGACCACCCGTACCTGCGGGTCAAACTGCTTGTTGGCCTGGGCCACCTCGGCCCCCTGCAGCGGTTTGCTCGCGGCCTGGGCCTGGGAGGATTCCAAAAACACCACGGCCCCGGCCAGCGGGTGGCCCGCACCGTCTTGCATCTGGACCTGGAGATTGGCGGCAAAGGCGGGCGAACAGGCCCACAACAGAACGGTCGGCAAGAGCGGTAGGCGCATGGCTTTGGACGTTGACCTGGGTTGAATGCAGGCAAAACACCCGCGAAATTGTGTCCAGATATTAATACGACAAGCCCGCGCCGCAGCGGGCCGGGCTCAAATATCGGCTTTGAGGTAATGCGCCCCGGCAATCGGGTTGTGGTAGTAGGGCGGTATCTCGGCAAAGCCCAGGTCTTCGTACAGGCTGCGGGCGGCTTCCATTTCCACCAGGGTGTCCAGCAGTACGCAGGCATAACCTGTGGCGCGGGCGGCGTCCAGCGCGGCCTCCGCCAGCTGGCGGCCCAGGCCGAAGCCGCGAAAGGCCTTGCGGACAAACAGGCGCTTCATTTCGCTGGCGTTGGCGTAGTCGGTGTTGTCCAGTGGGCGCAACGCGCAGCACCCGGCGACTGCCCCGTCCACCAGCGCCAGCCATAGCGCGCCACGCGGGGCGGCGTAGTCGCCGGGCAGCTGGGCCAACTCGTCGTCAAACGACTGAAAGCACAGGTCCACGCCCAGCTGGTCGGCGTATTCCTGGAAGATGGCGCGGGTGGCGTCCAGCTCTTGCGCCGTGGTGGGCGTGCGTAAGTCGATCTGGGGTGTGTTCACGGCAAGCGGGTGGCAAATGGGACTGCGCCAGTTTAGCGGGTTCGCCTGGATGGCCGATGTTTACTATGTTTTTGATAGCTGCTGGTGCACGTAATACATGCGCTAGACGCTGTTTTTATTACTTTTTAATTAGTGCGTAGACAGCGGCCCCAACCCCGAGTCCCAGCCGGATTCTTTACTGGTGCGCGCGGCCAGGGGCTCGGCCATGGCCTGCGTGGGGTCTTCGGCGTCGCGCACCTGCTGGGCCCAGCGTGCCAGGCGGCTGGTGTCGGCGCGCAGTACTTCTTGCTTCACCGCCAAAATTTGCGAGGGGTGCATGGAAAAGCTGCGCAGGCCCAGGCCCAGCAGCAGCCGGGTCATGGCTACGTCGCCCGCCATTTCGCCGCACACGCTGACGCCTTTGCCCTGTGCCAGGCAGGCCTGGATGGTGTCGGACAGCAGGCGCAGCACGGCGGGGTGCAGCGGGTCGTACAGGTGGGCCACGGACTCGTCGGCGCGGTCGATGGCCAAGGTGTACTGGATCAGGTCGTTGGTGCCGACCGATAAAAAGTCGAAGTACTTGAGGAACAGCGGCAGCGTCAGCGCGGCGGCGGGGATTTCGATCATCGCGCCCAGCCGCAGCGGGCCGTAGACCACGCTACGCTGGTTCAGCTCGGCCCGTGCCGCTTCCAGCAGGGCCAGCGTTTGGCGGATTTCGCTGCCGTGCGCCAGCATGGGGACCAGCAGGTTGACCGGGCCGTGCACCGCTGCCCGCAGGATGGCGCGCAGCTGGGTCAGGAACATGGCCGGGTCGGCCAAGCTCCAGCGGATGGCGCGCAGGCCCAGCGCGGGGTTCAGGTAATGGTCTTCCTTCTGGCCCTTGTCCAGGGGTTTGTCGGCCCCGATATCCACGGTGCGGATGGTGACCGGCAGGCCTTGCATGCCTTCCACCGCGCGGCGGTAGGCTTGGTACTGTTCTTCTTCGTCGGGCAGTTTGCCCTGGCGGCCCATGAAAAGGAATTCGCTGCGGAACAGGCCCACGCCCACCGCCCCGGCATGTACCGCCCCGACGGCGTCTTCGGGCATTTCGATATTGGCCAGCAGCTCGACCTTTTGGCCGTCCAGCGTCAGCGCGGGGGTGTGGCGCAGCCGTGCCAGGCGTTCGCGCTCCAGCTCACCCTGGCGTTGTTTGAAGCCGTATTCGGCCAGGATGATGGCGGACGGGTCGATGACCACCACCCCGGCATCGCCGTCGATGATGACCCAGTCGTCCTGCCGTACCAGCTGGCTGGCGCTGCGGGCCCCCACCACGGCGGGGATGTCCAGGCTGCGCGCCACGATGGCGGTGTGCGAGGTTTTGCCGCCCACGTCGGTGACAAAACCGGCAAACACGCTTTGCTTGAATTGCAGCATGTCGGCGGGCGACAGGTCGTGGGCAATCAGCACCAGCGGGACGGTCAGGTTTTCGTCGGGCGACAGGTGCTGCCCGGCTTTGCGGCGGACCGGCACGGGCAGGGCCACGGGCGAAACCGCGCCTTTCATGTAGCGCAGGATGCGCTCGACCACCTGCTCCAGGTCGGCCTTGCGCTCGCGCAGGTATTCGTCCTCCATCTCGTCGAACTGGCGGGCGATGATCTCCAGCTGGGTGGTCAGCGCCCATTCGGCGTTGTACAGGCGGTCGGTGATCCAGTGTTTGACGCCGGTGGTCAGGGTTTCGTCCTCCAGCAGCATCAGGTGCACGTCGAGCAGGGCGGTCAGCTCGGGCGGGGCGTCTTTGGGCATGGCGTGCTGCAGGCGCTGCAGCTCGTCCACCACCGCGTTGCGGCCCACGCGCACCCGGTCGATCTCGGCGTCGATCTGGCCCGGCTGGATGAAATAGTGAGCCACATCCACGCGGCTGGAGCCGACCAGCACAGCCCGCCCGATGGCGATGCCTCTGGCGACGGGCAGCCCGTGGATGGAGAAGGTCACTGACCTTCTCCGAATTTGTCTGCGATGAGTGCGAGGAGCGCGTCCATCGCTTCCTGTTCCTGGGCGCCGTCGGTGTCGATCTCCACCGTGGAGCCAATGCCTGCCGCCAGCATCATCACGCCCATGATGCTTTTGGCGTTGACGCGGCGTTCGCCCCGGGCAATCCAGACCTCGCAGGGAAAGCTGCCTGCCAGCTTGGTGAGCTTGGCCGAGGCGCGGGCGTGCAGGCCCAGTTTATT
>CANFZJ010000066.1 GCA_947451445.1 Comamonadaceae bacterium | reverse complement strand
ATGGAGCACACGCCGCCGTTTTACAGCGCGGTAGATATCCGCAACGCGGGTTTCAAGCTGGCCCCGGTGGATACCAATCTGTTTCCCGGCGCTTGGAACAACCTTACGCCGCAGATGCTGCCGCTGGCGGTGCAGTCGGCCATGGCGGCCATCGAGAAGATCTGTCCCGAGGCCAAAAACCTGCTGCTGATCTCCGAAAACGACACCCGCAGCACGTTTTACCTGAGCAACCTGGCCCAGCTGCAGCGCATCTTCCACATGGCCGGGCTGAATGTACGCATCGGCTCCATCAGCCCCAACATCAAAGAAACCACCGTCGTCAACCTGCCCAATGGCGAGCAGGTGACGCTGGAGCCCGTGATTCGTAGCAAGCGCCGCCTGGGGCTGAAAGACTTCGACCCCTGTACGATTTTGCTGAACAACGACCTGAGCGCCGGCCCGCCCGGCATTCTGGAAGAGCTGCACGAGCAGTACTTGCTGCCGCCGCTGCACGCGGGCTGGTCGGTACGGCGCAAAAGCACCCATTTCCGCAACTACGAAGAGCTGGCCAAGCGCCTGGGCAAGCTGCTGGGCATCGACCCCTGGCTGATCAACCCGATGTTCAACCAATGCGGCGCGGTGGACTGGTCCAAGGGTGAGGGCATGGACTGCCTGAACACCAATGTGGACGCGCTGCTGGGCAAAATCCGCCGTAAATACAAAGAGTACGGCATCAACGAGAAGCCGTTTGTCATCGTCAAGTCCGACCGTGGTTCGCGTGGCATGGGCATCATGACGGTGCGCGACGTGAAAGACCTGGCCGTGCTGCACGCGCGGGCCAAGGCCAACCCCGGCCTGGACAACCAGCCCATCCAGGACACCATCATCCAGGAAGGCGTGCTGACCAACGAGCGCATCAACGACGCCGTGGCCGAGCCGGTGGTCTACATGATGGACCGCTACGTGGTGGGCGGCTTCTACCGGGTGCACGCCGACCGGGGGGTGGACGAGAACCTGGCCGCCCCTGGCTCCCGCTACGTGCCGCTGGCCTTTGCCGAAAATGCCCACCTGCCCCAGGTCGGCGTGCGCCCCGGTGCCAGCGCGCCAAACCGCTTCTACATGTACGGCGTGGTCGCCCGGCTGGCCATGGCGGCGGCCAGTTACGAGCTGGAAGCCACAGACCCGGACGCAGAAACCTACGATTGACGGCTATGCCGCGCTGGAAAACCGGGTTTTGGTTACTTTATGGATGGTTGCTGCACTGCAACAAAAAGGGGTAATTGCAGAATTAGAGGGTGCCCCCGTCCACCAAGCCCCTGGCCGAAGCGCAAAATAGCGACCCCAAAGTTCCCGGAACCCGCAGGCCCCCTGGGCCATCTACGCGGACCTCATTTGTGCAAAGTTCAAAATCTTCGCTGTCGGCCCTTACCCTTGGTGCGCTGGGGGTGGTCTACGGCGATATCGGTACCTCCACCCTCTACGCGTTCAAAGAAGTCTTTGCTTTGGGCCACATTGAGGTCATAGAGGCCAATGTGCTGGGCGTTTTGTCCATGTTCTTCTGGTCGCTGATGGTCGTGGTGTCCCTCAAATACGTGGTGCTCATCATGCGTGCCGACAACCACGGCGAAGGCGGGCTGATGGCCTTGCTGGCGCTGGCGGCAGAGTCGGTCCAGGGCAGCCCGCGCCTGCGCAAGGCGCTGCTGGCGCTGGGCGTGTTCGGCCTGGCGCTGTTTTTTGGCGATGGGGTCATCACCCCCGCTATTTCGGTGCTGTCGGCGGTGGAGGGCTTAAGCATCCTCACCCCGGCCGCCGACCCCTACGTCAAACCCATTTCGCTGGCCGTGCTGGTGCTGCTGTTCATGGTGCAGCGCCGGGGCACGGGCGATATCGGCAAGTTTTTTGGCCCCATCACGCTGCTGTGGTTCGGCGTGCTGGCCGTGGCCGGTGTCCACCAGATTCTGCGCAACCCGGTGGTGCTGCTGGCGCTGTCGCCCGTCTACGCGCTGCAGTTCATGTTTGCGCACGTCCACATCGCCTTCATCACGCTGGGCGCGGTGTTCTTGTGCCTGACCGGGGCCGAGGCGCTGTATGCCGACATGGGCCACTTTGGCAAACAGCCCATCCGCCTGGCCTGGTTTGCCGTGGTCATGCCCGCGCTGGTGCTGAACTACCTGGGCCAGGGCGCGCTGGTGCTGCTGGACCCGGCAGCGGCTGAAAACCCGTTCTTCTTGATGTTTCCCGACTGGGCGCTGATCCCGTTGGTGGTACTGGCCACGGCGGCCACGGTCATCGCCTCGCAGGCGCTGATCTCAGGCGCTTTCTCGGCCACCAAGCAAACCATCCAGATGGGCTATTTGCCGCGCCTGACCATTCTGCACACCTCTGTGCGGGACACCGGGCAAATCTACGTGCCCACCGTCAACTGGCTGCTGCTGGCCGGGGTGTTTGCGGCGGTGCTGATGTTTGGCTCGTCGGGCGCGCTGGCGGCGGCCTACGGTATTTCCGTCAGTCTGCTGATGGTGATCACCACCGTGCTGACCTTCTTTGTGGTGCGCTACGGCTGGGGTTATTCGCTGCCGCTGTGCATTGCCTCTACCGGCTTCTTTTTGGTCGTGGATATGGTGTTTCTGGCCTCCAACTCGCTCAAGATATTGCAGGGCGGCTGGTTCCCGTTGGTGATGGCGGTCGGCTTGTACGTCGTCATGTCCACCTGGAAGCAGGGCCGCCGCCTGTTGGCCGACAAGCAGCGCGCCGATGCCATGGATCTGCAGGGCTTTATGGATGCGGTGTTTGTCAGTCCCCCCGTGCGGGTGGAAGGTACGGCCGTGTTCCTGACGGCTGAAAAAGGCATGGTGCCCAACGCGCTGCTGCACAACCTCAAGCACAACAAGGTGCTGCACGAGCACAACCTGTTTGTCACCGTCAACAACCACCCGATTCCCTGGATCGGCATGAACAAACGGGTCGAGGTCGAGGCGCTGGGCCACAAGTGCTGGCAGGTCAGCATCCACTATGGCTTCAAAAACAGCCCGGACATCCCCAAGGCGCTGGAGCAAATCCGAGGCCGGGGCTGCGAGCTGGAGACCATGAGCACCAGCTACTTTTTGTCACGTGACACGGTGATCCCCACCCTGGGCGGCGGCATGGCCCCGTGGCGCGAAAAGCTGTTTGCCCAAATGCACCACAATGCCAGTGGTGCCGCAGACTTCTTGCAACTACCCAACAACGCTGTGGTTGAGTTGGGCTCAAAAATAGAGATTTGATTTGTCTTCTTCTCCCGCTGCTCTCCTGAATTTTGATGTTTTGATCGTGGGCAGCGGCCTGGCAGGCCTCAGCGCCGCCCTGCTGTTGGCACCGACCCACCGCGTCGCCGTCATCACCAAGCGCGGCCTGAACGACGGGGCCAGCGCCTGGGCCCAGGGTGGCATTGCCGCCGTGCTGGGCGAAGGCGACAGCTTTGCCTCCCATGTCGATGACACCCTGGTCGCCGGGGGCGGCCTGTGCGATGTGGACGCCACCCGTTTTGTGGTGGAGCATGCGCCCGAATGCATTGCCTGGCTGCAGTCGCTGGGCGTGCCGTTTTCGCTAGAGGACGGCCAGCTGCACCTGACCCGCGAAGGCGGCCACAGCCACCGCCGCATCGTCCACGCCACCGACGCCACCGGTGCCGCCGTGCAAGCCACCATGATGGCCCAGGTGCGCCGCCACCCGCAGATCACCCTGTTTGAAAACCACACCCTGGTCGATCTGATCCTGGGCAGCAAAGTCGGCCTGCCCGAGCAGGGCTGCGTGGGCCTGTACGCGCTGGACTCGGACACCGACCAGGTGCTGACCTTCAGCGCGCCCAACACCATTTTGGCCACCGGCGGTGCGGGCAAGGTCTACCTCTACACATCCAACCCCGACACCGCCACCGGTGACGGCATCGCCGCTGGCTGGCGGGCTGGTTGCCGGGTGGCGAACATGGAATTTATCCAGTTCCACCCCACCTGCCTGTACCACCCGCAGGCCAAGTCGTTCTTGATCACCGAGGCCGTGCGCGGCGAAGGCGGTCGCTTGTTGCGCCCCGACGGCAGCCGCTTCATGCCCGAACACGACGAACGCGCCGAACTGGCTCCGCGCGACGTGGTGGCCCGCGCCATCGACTTCGAGATGAAAAAAGGCGGCTTCGACTGCGTTTACCTCGACATCTCGCACCAGCCCAAGGCGTTTTTGCTGGAGCATTTCCCTAACATCTATGCCCGCTGCCTGGCGCTGGGCATCGACATGGCGCACCAGCCCATCCCGGTGGTGCCTGCCGCCCACTACACCTGCGGCGGCATCCTGACCGACCTGGCGGGCCGCACCGACGTGCCCGGCCTGTACGCCCTGGGCGAAGCCGCCTGTACCGGCCTGCACGGCGCGAACCGGCTGGCCAGCAATTCGCTGCTCGAATGCATGGTGTTTGCCCGCGCCGCTACCCAGGCCCTGGCCCAGCAAGCGCGCCGCCCGGTCCCGGCATTGCCCGCCTGGGACGACAGCCAGGTGACCGACAGCGACGAGCTGGTAGTGGTCTCGCACAACTGGGACGAGCTGCGCCGCTTCATGTGGGACTACGTGGGCATCGTGCGCACCACCAAACGGCTGGAGCGCGCCGCCCACCGCATCGCCCTGCTGCAAAGTGAGATCGACGAGTTTTACGCCCGCTTCCACGTCACCCGTGACCTGCTGGAGCTGCGCAACCTGGTGCAGGTGGCCGATTTGATCGTGCAAAGCGCCCGCGCCCGGCAGGAAAGCCGGGGCCTGCACTTCAGCCGCGACTACCCCGAGCAGGCCGCCACGGCCCAGCCCACGGTGCTGGTACCGCTGGCCTGAGCGATTTATAGAAAACAAGCCTCCAGCGCAGGCCATACCTGCACGGGTAGCTATTAAAAACATAGCTGGTGTCGGCGTGCATGCGCTGGTCGCCGCACAACTTGACTCCCCATGGCCCTCGCTTTGCTCCCCCGCCGCCGTGTGATCCAGGCCGCTGCCGCCGTGCTGGCCTTGCCCATGGCACACAGTGCCAGCGCCGAACTGGCGATCTCCACCGGCATCAACCGCACCGGCCGCATGCGTGCGCTGTCGCAGCGCAGCGCCAAGGTCTATATCCAGGAGGTTTTGGGCGTACTGCCCGAGCGGGCGCAAGACATCGCCCAAACGGCGCAGCGGCTGATGGCCAGCAACCTGGCGGAACTGGGCCGTGCCAACGTACCCCCCGCGCTGGCCCAGCAGCTGCAGCAGATTGCCACCGAGGCGGCCGTGCTGCGCACCCTGCTGGAGCAGCCGCGCAGCCGCGCCGGCGTGCCCGCCGTGGTGCGCCAGGCCGACGCCCTGCTGCAGATTGCCGACCAGGCCACTGCTGCCTACGCGGCGCTGGGTAAATCCGCCTCGGCCAAGCTGGTCAACCTGGCGGGCCGCCAGCGCATGCTGTCCCAACGCATGGCCAAAAACTACTTCTTGGCCGCAGCCGGTTTCGGCAGCAATACCGTTGCAGCGCAAATTGAAGAAGACCGCAACGCTTTTAAGCAGGCCCTGGCCCAGTTAGAGGCCGCCCCGCTGTCTAGCACCGGCATCCGCAACGAGCTGACCCTGGCGCAGTCGCAATGGGTGTTTTTTGAAGCGGCCATCACCAAGCCGGTCACAGCCGACGCCCTGCGCACCGTGGCCACCACCAGCGAACGCCTGCTGGAAACCATGAACAACCTGACCGAGCTGTACGACGCAGCGCTGAAGGACTTGCTGGGCGTAGCGTAGTCCGTTGAGGGTTAAATAGGCCTCCGACGCACATTCCACCGGCGCAGGTAGCTATCAAAAAAATAGCTAAACCAGCTCCGCCGCAATCCAGCCGCGCAGGCTGTTGACGAAAGCCAGGGCTTCGACGCGGGGCAGGTCGTCCGCCCGCACCACCGCTTCCACCACCCGGCCTTCTTGCAAGGCGACTGCGCGGCCTATGCCGCCCAACAGCCCGCAGGCCAGCGGCGGGGTGACCCACTGGCCGCCCACAAGCAGGGCGATGTTGCCGCGCGTGCATTCGGTGATCTCGCCCGCCGGGTTCCATAGCAGGGTGTCGAACACGCCGGGCGGCGGGGGGAACGCGTCGTAGTGGGCGCGGCGGGTGGTTTTGAAGCGGACGAATTCGCTGTGCGCCTGGGCCAGCGGACGGTCGGCCAGTTGCAGGCGCACCTGGGTGGGGCTGGGCTCCAGCGGGTAGGCTTCGGCGCTGGGCTGGCCCTGGGCGTCCAGCAGCAGGCGCACGCGCCAGGGGCCGGTGGGGTGCTGTTGGACGAGGTTATTTAAGGCCTGCGTGACCCGCTCGGCGCGCCACGGCGTGCCGAAATGCAACGCGGCCTGGGCCATGCGCTCCAGGTGGGCATCGCAGTGACGCAGTTGGCCGTCCACCAACGCCAGCGTCTCCAAGAGTGAAAACGGGGCGCTGGCGCGCTGCACAAAAGCCTGCTTGTCGGCCCATTCCTGCCATTCGCCGTCGGGCCGGGCGTCGCTGGTGATGCCGCTGCCGATGCCGCAGCGGGCGGCCGCGCCACGTAACACCACGGTGCGGATGGGCACGTTGAAGGTGGCATGGCCCCCTGGCCGCACCACGCCGATGGCCCCGCAGTACGCGCCACGCGGGCCGGGCTCCAGTTCGTGGATTAACTGCATGGCCTGCACCTTGGGCGCGCCGGTGACCGAGCCGCAGGGGAACAGCGCGGCAAACACCTCGGCCAGCGTGCAGCCGGGGCGGGTGCGGGCGGTCACGTCCGATGTCATTTGCCACACGGTGGGCAGGGCTTCGGTGTGGAACAGGCGCGGCACCTGCACGCTGTGCGGCTGGGCGATGCGCGACAGGTCGTTGCGCAGCAGGTCCACCACCATCACGTTTTCGGCCCGTTCCTTGGGGGTGGTGCGCAGGGCTTCGGCCAGGGCGGCGTCTTCGGCGGCGGTGGCGCCGCGCCGGGCCGTGCCCTTCATGGGGCGGGCCAGGATGTGCTCGCCCTGCCAGTCGAAAAACAACTCGGGTGAGACGGACAGCAGCTGCTCAAGGTCCGTGTCGATAAATGCCGAATAGCCCCCCGGCTGGGCGCGCTGCAGGGCGCTGAACAGGGCGCGCGGCGTGCCGTGGGCCACAGTGCCCGCCATTTGGGCGGTGAGGTTGACCTGGTACAGCTCGCCGTCGGCAATCGCCTGCTGCAGCCGGGCCATGGCCGCATCGAACGGCGGGCGGGGCAGCTCTTTCCAATCTACCTGGGCGGTGTCTGCCGCTTCCTCCGGCCAGGGCAGGGCGGTGTCGAACACGGCAAACCAGGCCAGCGGACCCTCGGCGGGGTGGACGGTCAGCGCGGCATCAAAAGCCGGGGCGGCCTCATAGCGGACCACGCCCACGCACCACAGGCCCTGCGCGCTGGCGGCCTGCACGGCGTCCAGCAGCGGGCGCACCTGGGCCAGCGTGTGGGCTACCAGCGTCTGGCGCGGTGTGCCAAAGGCGTGGCGCAGGCGCGGACCGTCGGGCTGGGTCGGGTCCGAAAAGTCGATGAGTGCCGTCAAGGCGTCCATCAAGCCGCGCCGATGTGGGGCACTAAACCCGCCGTCGGCTGGCCGCTTTTCAACGCCGCCGTAAAGGCCAGCATGCGGTCAATCGGCAGGCGCGCGCGCTGGCCCAGGGCGGGGTTGACGTGGACCTCGTTGGTGCCCAGCTCCAGTACCTGGGCCAGCCCGGCCAGGCCGTTCATGGCCATCCAGGGGCAGTGGGCGCAGCTTTTGCAGGTGGCGCTGTTGCCCGCAGTGGGGGCTTCGATGAAGCGCTTGCCGGGGTTTTGGCTGCGCAGCTTGTGCATCATGCCGTTGTCGGTGGCGACGATGAAGGTGGTCGCATCCATCGTGCGGGCGGCGTTCAGGATGGCCGAGGTGGAGCCCACTGCGTCGGCCAGGGCCACCACGTCGGGGGGCGACTCGGGGTGCACCAGCACCTTGGCGTCGGGGTGTTCGCGCTTCAGCGCTTCCAGCTCAAAGGCCTTGAACTCGTCGTGCACGATGCAGGAGCCGCCCCAGAACAGCATGTCGGCCCCGGTTTCGCGCTGGATGTAGGCGCCCAGGTGGCGGTCGGGGGCCCACAGAATTTTGTGGCCCTGGTCTTTCAGGGCCCGCACCACGTCCAGCGCGCAGCCGGAGGTCACCATCCAGTCGGCCCGGGCTTTGACCTGGGCGCTGGTGTTGGCGTAGACCACCACGGTGCGGTCGGGGTGGGCGTCGCAAAAGGCGTTGAATTCGGCGCTGGGGCAGCCCAGGTCGAGCGAGCAGGTGGCGTCCAGGTCGGGCATCAGGATGCGCTTTTCGGGCGACAGAATCTTGGCCGTTTCGCCCATGAAGCGCACGCCCGCCACCACCAGGGTTTGCGCGGCGTGGTCGCGGCCAAAGCGGGCCATCTCCAGCGAGTCGCTGACGATGCCGCCGGTTTCTTCGGCCAGATCCTGCAAATCGGGGTGCACGTAGTAGTGCGACACCAGCACCGCGTTGTGCTCTTTCAGCAGGCGGCGGATGCGCTCCTTCAGCGCCAGGCGCTCGGCCGGGCTGGGCTCTACCGGCACGCGGGCCCAGGCGTGGCGCGGGGCGCAGACGGCTCCTGCCGCCGTGGGGTGTTCGTACTCAACGTCCAGAACGTCCATCAAATCGGTCATGTCACAGGTCCAAAAAACGCATGGAATAGTCGGTGGCACGCACGTCTTTGGTCAGCGCGCCGATGGAGATGCGGTCTACGCCCACCTCGGCCAGGGCGCGTACGCGCTCCAGAGTGACGCCGCCGGAGATTTCGAGGATGGCTTTTTGGTCGCCCCGGGCGGTGTTGCGCCGCACGGCCTCGTACAGAGCGGTCATGTCCATGTTGTCCAGCAGCACCATGCGGGCACCGCAGTCCAGCGCTTCGTCCAGCTGGGCCAGGGTTTCGACCTCGATTTCGATGAATTTGGCCTGCTGGGCTAGGGCGGCGGCGCGTTGCAGCACCTGGGGGATGCCCCCGGCGGCGGAGATGTGGTTTTCCTTGATCAGCACCGCGTCATACAGGCCGATGCGGTGGTTGGTGCCGCCGCCGACCCGCACCGCGTACTTTTGCGCCAGCCGCAGGCCGGGCAGGGTTTTGCGGGTGTCTACGATCTGCGCGCGCGTGCCGACCACGGCCCGCACATGCTCGGCCGTGCGGCTGGCCACGCCACTGAGCAGCTGCAAAAAGTTCAGCGCGGTGCGCTCTGCCGTCAGCAGCTGCTGGGCCGGGCCTTGCAGCTCCAGCACCACCTGGTCGGGGTGGCAGGTCTGGCCCTCGGCCACCAGCCATTGCCAGGTGGCGGTAGGGGCAACTTGGCGTAGCGTGGCATCCACCCAGGGCGCGCCGCAGATGACGGCGGCCTCGCGCGCCAGCACGCGGGCGCGGGTGTGGCGGTTGGCATCGACCAGCGCGGCGGTCAGGTCGCCGCTGCCGACGTCCTCCAGCAGGGCACGGGCCACGTCGGCTTCGGCCAGGGTGGCGACGCTGGCCGGGGAAAAGTCAAAAAATGGTGTCGTCATCGTGGTGTCATTTTCGGAAGGCCGTAAGCGCTGGATTAAACCGCATATTGATAACCAGGCTCACCCCCAGGCTGCACACTGCGTGTTTCCGCCCACCCCCGCAGGGAGCGAACCCTACAGCCCGGCAACGCCGGTTCTGTGGGTTCCTGGCACGGAATCTTTGTGCCCAGCGGGTGGGCGACTCGTTGCGTAATTTGCCACGGCACAATCTCCGCATGCGTTTCTTCAAAGACATCAATCTCTCCGCCTTTACCGCCGGGTTCGTCGCCGTTTTGGTGGGTTTCACCAGCTCGGTCGCCATTGTTTTCCAGGCTGCGCAGGCGCTGCACGCCACGCCAGAACAAATCACCTCGTGGATGTGGGCGCTGGGCCTGGGCATGGGGCTGTGTACGCTGCTGCCGTCGCTGTGGCTGCGCCAGCCGGTGATGGTGGCCTGGTCCACCCCTGGCGCGGCGGTGGTGGCGACAGCGGCGGTGGCGGGCGGCTTTGGCATGGCCGAGGCGGTGGGGGCGTTTATCGCCAGCGCGGTGTTGATCACGCTGTGCGGCGTGACCGGCTGGTTCGAGCGCATCATGGACCGCATCCCGGTGGCGATTGCCTCGGCCCTGCTGGCCGGGGTGCTGGCCCGCTTTGGCCTGAACGGCTTTGCCGCCGCGCAGACCGCCTTGCCACTGGTGCTGCTGATGCTGGTGGTGTACCTGCTGGCCCGGCGCTGGCTGCCGCGCTTTGCGGTGGTGCTGACTTTGCTGGTTGCTATTGTTTATGTAGCTGCTAACGCACAGTTAATAAGCGCCAACATCGTTTTTTCCTTTGCAAAACCGGTGTGGGTGACGCCGCAGTTCAGCCTGGCGGCAATGGTCAGCATGGCGCTGCCGCTGTTTGTGGTGACCATGGCCTCGCAAAACCTGCCGGGCGTGGCCGCCATCCGGGCGGCGGGGTACAGCATGCCGATCTCCAAGCTGATCAGCATCACCGGCCTGGCCACGCTGGTGCTGGCCCCGTTTGGCGGCTATGCGCTGTGCCTGAGCTCCATCACCGCCGCCATCTGCATGGGCCCCGAGGCGCATGAGGACAAGGCCAAGCGCTACACGGCGGCGGCGTCTTGCGGCCTCATTTACGTGCTGATCGGCATCTTTGGCGCGGCTATCACCGGGCTGTTGACCGCCTTCCCGCGGGAGCTGATTGCGGCCATCGCCGGGCTGGCGCTGCTGGGCACCATTGGCGGCGCGCTGGAGACGGCGCTGCGCGACATTCGCCACCGCGAGGCCGCTACCATCACTTTCCTGGTCACGCTCAGTGGTGTGGTGATAGCCGGGGTGGGCTCGGCGTTTTGGGGCGTGGTGGCGGGCACGCTGGCGCTGCTTGTGCAACAGTACCGCCGTCCTTCCGTTTGATCGAGT
>CANFZJ010000065.1 GCA_947451445.1 Comamonadaceae bacterium | reverse complement strand
TCGATGGCGGCGAAGGTTTCGGTCAGGGTGCCGATCTGGTTGATCTTGATCAGGATCGAGTTGGCGATGCCCTTGTCGATGCCTTCTTGCAAAATCTTGGTGTTGGTGACGAACAGGTCGTCGCCCACGATTTGCACCGTCTTGCCCAGGCGGTCGGTCAAGATTTTCCAGCCATCCCAGTCGCCTTCGGCCATGCCGTCTTCGATGCTGATGATGGGGTATTTGTCCACCCAGGTGGCCATGATGTCGGTCCACTCCTGGCTGGTCAGCGACCAGCCTTCGCCGTGCAGCTCGTACTTGCCGTTTTTGTAGAACTCGCTGGCGGCGCAGTCCAGGCCCAGGGCGATTTGCTCGCCGGGCACGTAGCCTGCGTCGGTGATGGCCTGCAGAATCATCTGGATGGCGGCTTCATGGCTGGGCACGTTGGGGGCAAAGCCGCCTTCGTCGCCAACCGCAATGCTCATGCCCTTGTCGTGCAAAATTTTCTTCAGCGCGTGGAACACTTCGGCGCCGTAGCGCAGCGCTTCGCGGAACGATGGTGCACCCACGGGGATGATCATCAGTTCTTGCAGGTCGAGGTTGTTGTTGGCGTGCGCGCCACCGTTGACCACGTTCATCATCGGCACGGGCATTTGCATGCCGCCCATGCCGCCGAAGTAGCGGTACAGGGGCAGGCCGGATTCTTCGGCGGCGGCACGGGCCACGGCCATGGACACGGCCAGCATCGCGTTGGCACCCAGGCGGGACTTGTTTTCGGTACCGTCCAGGTCGATCAGGGTCTTGTCCAGGAAGGCTTGTTCAGCAGCGTCCAGGCCCAGAATGGCTTCGGCGATTTCGGTGTTGATGTGCTCTACGGCCTTCAGCACGCCCTTGCCCAGGTAGCGCTTTTTGTCGCCGTCGCGCAGCTCGATGGCTTCGCGCGAACCGGTGGATGCACCGGACGGCACGGCCGCACGGCCCATGACGCCGGATTCCAGCAGCACATCACATTCCACGGTAGGGTTGCCGCGGCTGTCCAAGATTTCGCGGGCGACGATGTCAACAATGGCACTCATTTTTTGTCTTCCTAGGTTGGTAAAAGTTAGTCAGGATTTACGCAGCGCCCGCCTGAAGGACCAGTGGTCCGCCAGTCAGGCGCTGTGTAAGTCCTCGTGGTCTTGAATTTTTGCATGGCTGGGCGGTTGCTGGCGGGTTGTAACGCCGATTGTTTGCCGCCTGTAACCGGGTCAGACTGAAAAGCTGTTTTCCAGAAAACCGTTTTTCTTGGTCACGCGGTCCAGCGCCACCAGGGTTTCCAGCAGGGCGCGCATGTGCTTGAGCGGCACAGCGTTGGGGCCGTCGCTCATGGCCACGGCCGGGTTGGGGTGGGTTTCCATGAACAGGCCTGCTACGCCCACGGCGACTGCCGCACGGGCCAGCACCGGCACCATCTCGCGCATACCGCCGCTGCTGGTGCCGTTGCCGCCGGGCAACTGCACCGAATGGGTGGCGTCAAACACGACGGGGGCCTGGGTGTCGCGCATGATGGCTAGGCTGCGCATGTCGCTGACCAGGTTGTTGTAGCCAAAGCTGGCACCGCGTTCGCAGGCCATGAAGTTGTCGGGCTCCAGCCCGGCTTCAATGGCAGCGGCACGGGCCTTGTCGATCACGTTCTTCATGTCGCCTGGGGCCAGGAACTGGCCTTTCTTGATGTTCACCGGCTTGCCCGACTGGGCCACGGCGCGGATGAAATCGGTCTGGCGGCACAGGAAGGCCGGGGTTTGCAGCACATCAACCACGCTGCAGACTTGGGCAATTTGCGATTCGTCGTGGATGTCGGTCAGCACCGGCACGCCCAGCTCGCGCTTGACCTTGGCCAGAATCTCCAGCCCCTTGTCGATGCCAGGGCCGCGAAAGGTGGTGCCGCTGCTGCGGTTGGCCTTGTCGAAGCTGCTTTTGAAGATGAACGGAATACCCAGCGCGCTGGTGATTTCTTTCAGCGTGCCTGCAGTGTCCATTTGCAGCTGCTCGGACTCGATCACGCAGGGGCCTGCGATCAGGAAGAAGGGTTGGTCCAGGCCAATGTCAAATCCGCAGAGTTTCATTTTTTGCTACCGGTTTTTTGGTGGTCCAGCGACGCCTTGATGAAAGCATTGAACAGCGGGTGGCCGTCCCAGGGGGTGGACTTGAATTCGGGGTGGAACTGCACGCCCACGTACCAGGGGTGGGCGGCTTGCGGTAATTCGACCATTTCGGTCAGCTGTTCGCGTTGGGTCAGCGCCGAGATCACCAGTCCGGCGTCGCGCAGGCGGTCCAGGTAGTGCACGTTGGCCTCATACCGGTGGCGGTGGCGTTCGGTGACCACATTGCCGTAGATGCTGTGTGCCAGCGTGCCGGGGGCTACGTCGGAGCTTTGTGCGCCCAGGCGCATGGTGCCGCCCAGGTCGGAGTTTTCGTCGCGGGTTTTGATGGTGCCGTCGGCGTCTTTCCACTCGTTGATCAGGGCGATCACGGGGTGGGGCGTTTGTGGTTCGAATTCGGTGCTGTTGGCGTCTGCCATGCCGGCCACGTGGCGGGCAAATTCGATGGTCGCCACCTGCATGCCCAGGCAAATGCCCAGGTAAGGCACCTTGTGCTCACGTGCAAAACGGGCCGCGCAAATTTTGCCTTCAATGCCGCGTTTGCCAAAGCCGCCGGGGACCAGCACCGCGTCGTAGCACCCTAGGCTCGTGACGGTGTCCGGGGTGATGGTTTCCGAGTCGATGTAGCTGATCTTGACGCGCACATGGTTTTTCATGCCTGCGTGGCGCAGTGCTTCGTTCAGCGACTTGTAGCTGTCGCTCAGGTCCACATATTTGCCGACCATGGCGATGTTCACGTCGCCCTGGGGGTGTTCGGTCTCATACACCAGGTCGTCCCAGCGTTTGAGGTTGGTCGGTGGGGTGTTCAGGCGCAGCTTGTCGCAGATCAGGCCGTCCAGGCCTTGCTCGTGCAGCATGCGCGGCACTTTGTAGATGGTGTCCACGTCCCACATGGAGATGACGCCCCACTCGGGCACGTTGGAGAACAGCGAAATCTTGGCGCGCTCGTCTTGCGGCACGGGACGGTCGGCGCGGCACAGCAGGGCGTCGGCCTGGATACCGATTTCGCGCAACTGCTTGGCAGTGTGCTGGGTGGGCTTGGTTTTGAGCTCACCGGCGGCAGCCAGCCAGGGCAGGTAGCTCAGGTGCACAAAGGCGGTGTTGTTCGGGCCCAGCTTCAGGCTCATCTGGCGCACGGCTTCCAGGAAGGGCAGCGACTCGATGTCGCCCACCGTGCCGCCGATTTCGACCAGCGCCACGTCTACCGCGTCGGGTTCGCCAAAGCGCGCACCGCGTTTGATGAAGTCCTGGATTTCGTTGGTGACGTGCGGAATGACCTGCACCGTCTTGCCCAGGTAGTCGCCCCGGCGCTCTTTGTCGAGCACGCTTTGGTAGATCTGGCCGGTTGTGAAGTTGTTGGACTTGCGCATGCGCGTCTCAACAAAGCGCTCGTAATGGCCTAAATCCAGGTCGGTTTCTGCGCCGTCGTCGGTGACAAACACCTCGCCGTGCTGCAGAGGCGACATGGTGCCGGGGTCTACGTTGAGGTAGGGGTCCAGCTTGATGAGGGTAACTTTAAGGCCGCGCGATTCGAGGAGCGCGGCGAGAGAGGCGGATGCAATTCCCTTGCCCAGGGAAGACACCACACCGCCGGTGACGAAGACAAATTTGGTCATCTCAGAGTCGAGCAAGAAGCCCGAGGAGGTGGAAATGGTGATTATAAGGGTGTCATTCAGGCCGTTTTGCTCTGCTACATTGCGGCGGATGGAACCAAACACACTCATCCCGGCGATTGGCGACCTGGCGAATAAGCACATTCTGCTGGGCCTCACCGGCGGCATTGCCTGCTACAAATCGGCGGAACTGTGCCGCTTGCTGATCAAACAAGGCGCTACGGTGCAGGTGGTGATGACCGAGGCGGCCACGCAGTTCATCACCCCGGTGACCATGCAGGCGTTGAGCAACCGGCCGGTGGTCTGCTCCCAGTGGGACGCGCGTGCCCCCAACAACATGCCGCACATCAACCTGGGCCGCGAGGCGGATGCGATTGTGATTGCGCCGTGCAGCGCCGACTTCATCGCCCGGCTGGTGCAGGGCCGCTCGGACGAGCTGCTCAGTCTGCTGTGCCTGGCCCGGCCTATCAACACAGTGCCGCTGCTGATCGCCCCTGCCATGAACCGCGAAATGTGGGCCCACCCTGCCACCCAGCGCAATATGGCGCAGCTAAGCGACGACGGCGCCATCGTCTTGGGCGTCGGCAACGGCGACCAGGCCTGCGGTGAAACCGGCGATGGCCGCATGCTGGAGCCCGCCGAGCTGCTGGAAGAGGTGGTCGCCTTCTTCCAACCCAAACCGTTGCGGGGCCAGCGCGTGCTGGTCACCGCCGGACCGACGTTTGAAGCCATCGACCCGGTGCGCGGCATCACCAACCTGTCCAGCGGCAAGATGGGCTTTTCCATCGCCCGGGCGGCACGCGAGGCGGGGGCCGAGGTCACTTTGGTGGCCGGGCCGGTCGCTTTGGCCACGCCGCGTGGCGTCACCCGCATCGACGTGCAATCTGCACAAAATATGCTTGCAGCGGTGATGGAACGTGCGCAGGCAGCTACTGTATTTGTAGCAACCGCTGCCGTGGCCGACTGGCGACCCGCGCAGGCTGCGCAGCAAAAAATCAAGAAAGACGGCTCCGGCCAGACGCCCGTGCTGCAGTTTGTCGAAAACACCGACATCCTGGCCACGCTAGCCCAGTCGGCCCGGGCCCAGAGCGGCGCGCTGTTCTGCGTGGGCTTTGCTGCTGAAAGCCAAGACCTGCTGGCCAACGCCCAGGCCAAGCGCGCCCGCAAAGGCGTGCCGCTGCTGGTGGGCAATATCGGCCCGGCCACGTTTGGCAAAGACGACAATGCCCTGCTGCTGGTGGACGCGCACAGCGCCACCGAACTCCCCCACGCTTCTAAATTGCACCTGGCACGCCAGCTAGTGGCCGAAATAGCCCACCGACTCCAAAAATGAAAATCGACGTCAAAGTTCTAGACCCCCGCATGGCAGAGCAGCTGCCTGCCTACGCCACCCCCGGCAGCGCCGGGCTTGATTTGCGCGCCTGCCTGGACGCCCCGCTGACGCTGCAGGCCAACGCCTGGCAGCTGGTACCGACCGGCATCGCCATCCACCTGTGCGACCCCGGCTATGCGGCGCTGATCCTGCCGCGCTCCGGCCTGGGCCACAAGCACGGCATCGTGCTGGGCAATTTGGTCGGGCTGATCGACAGCGACTACCAGGGCCAGCTGATGGTCAGCGCCTGGAACCGCAGCACCGTGCCGTTCACCATCGAGCCGATGGAGCGCCTGGCCCAGCTGGTCATCGTGCCGGTGGTACAGGCCCAGTTCAACATCGTCACCGAGTTCCCGGCCTCTGTGCGCGGCGAGGGGGGTTACGGGTCTACCGGCAAGGCCTGATGCCGCAATCGCTTTTGCTATTAAATTAATAGCTTTTGGCGCACATCCTGTATGCGCTAGAGCCTGTTTTTATTTAAAAGTGTTGTGGCCGCCTGCGGGCCGGTGGCGGCGGGTAAAAACGCCAGCTTCAGGTCATGGAAACCCACAAAACCGTAGCGTTTGGCCAGCCGCACAATAGTGGTCGTGGTCGTACCGGCTTGCTGCGCCAGGGGTTTGATGCGCTGCAGATGCAGGGTGCCGCTGTGGCCAAGCAGGTTCTCGCCCACCTTGCGCATCTTGGGGCTGAGTCGGGGCAGGTCCTGCTGGATCCGTGTGATCAGCGCTGCCAGTGGCGCGTTGTCCGGGGCCGGCGGCAGAAAAGCCACCTTCAGGTCGCTAAAACCGACGAAGCCGTAGCGCTTGGCCAGCCGGACGATGGTGGCCGGGGTGGTGCGGGTCTGCTGGGCCAGGTCTTCAATGCCTTGCTGGTGCAGCGTGGCGGCCTGGCGTACCAGCTGCTCGGCCACACCGCGCATTTTGGGTTTGAGCAGCGGCAGGTCGCGCTGAATCCAGGCCAGTAGCGCGGGGCCCTGGGCCACGGGGTGCTCTAGGCTAGGCCGCGACTGCATTTTTCAGCCCCCCTTTGCTAAACTGGCCCGCCCTGGCCACCGAGTACCTATGTCCGCCGCCCCTGTTGATAAACCGCCCAAGAAAGTGACCGCCAGTGACGTGGCCAACCAGGCTGGCGTGTCGAAATGGACGGTGTCGCGCGCGTTTACCGACGGCGCGTCGGTGGCCCCCAAGGTGCGTGAAAGCATCCTGGCGGTGGCCAAACAGCTGGGCTACACCCCCAATTTGCTGGCGCGTAGTCTGTCCACCCGGCGTTCCAACCTGGTGGCCCTGGTGGTGGACGAACTGGCCAACCCGAACCTGCTGCGCATGCTGAGCGAAACCACCCGGCAGTTGCAGGCGCGGGGCTACAGCGCCATGCTGCTCAACATCAGCCAGGAATACAGTCCGCAAGCAGCCCTGCGCCTGGCCGACCAGTTTCAGGTGGACGGCATCATGTTTCTGGGCACCACGCTCAAGAGCGAGCTGGTGCATCTGGCGCAGAACATCAAGCACATTCCGCTGGTGGTGCTGATGCGTAATACCGGGCAGGCTGGTATTCCGTTTGTCAGCACCGATGGTTTTGCGGCCGGGGTCGAAATTGCCGAACTGTTTCTGGACCAGGGCCACCAGCGCATTGCCTACATGGCGGGCCCGATGTCCGAGCGCACCGAGTTGCGCCGCCAGGAAGGCTTTCGGCATGGGCTGCACAGCCGTGGCGTGGCCCCGTGCGCGGTGCTGGAAACCGCGCACTACAGCCGCCAGGAGGGCATGCAGGCCTTGCTGCGCTACCTGGAGTCCACGCCTCGCAGTGAACGCATGGAGGCAGTCTTTTGCGAAAACGACATTTTGGCCATCGGCGCGATGGACGCTCTGGTGCTGGCCAATGCGGCAGGCAAGATCGCCATCGTGGGGTTTGACGACATCGAGCTGGCCGCGTCGCCCAGCTACGCGCTGACCACCTACCGCCAGCCGGTAGACCACCTGGTGGCTGAGGGCATTCGGCGCATGTTCCCGGATGAGAAAACGCCCCAGGACTCGGTTCTGGCCCCTGGGGCACTGGTGCTGCGTGCGTCGCATCGGCGCCAGTCCTAAAAATCCGTTAGGCCAGAACAGGCCGTCCGTTTTTCAGCTGTACCGTTTTGCCTAACCGAGCAGACAGTGCGGCGGCTTCGGCCACAGCCAGGGCATTCACACCGTCTTGCAGGCTGACGGGCAGGGCGGACTGGGTGGTGACGGCCTGCACAAAGGCACGCCATTCCATCTCATACGACCGCATATAGCGTTCCAGGAAGAAATACTCCGGCTTGGCACCGATGGCGCCTTGCACGGTGGTCTTGGTAATGCTGCTTTCCAGCACGTTCCCGGCTTGTAGCAGGCCGTCGGAGCCCAGCAGTTCAATACGCTGGTCGTAGCCATACACAGCACGGCGGCTGTTTTTGATGACGGCGATGCGGCCATCGGCAAAGTGCAGGGTGATGACGGCGGTGTCCACGTCGCCCGCCTCGCCGATGGCGGGGTCCACGATGCTGCTGCCCACAGCAGTCACTGCCACGGGTGCTGCACCGAAGATCCAACAGGCCATGTCAAAGTCGTGGATCGCCATGTCGCGGAACAGGCCGCCTGACACCCTGATGTAACTCACTGGAGGTGGCGCGGGGTCGAACGAGGTGATGGACAGCAGCTCACCTTTGCCGATCTCGCCCGCATCAAAAGATTTTTTGAGGGCGGCAAAGTTGGGGTCGAAGCGGCGGTTGAAGCCAATCATTACCGGGCGGCCGCTTGGGGCCGTGGCGGCCTGGCAGGCCAGTGCGCGTTCCAGGTCCAGGTCCACCGGCTTTTCGCACAGCACGGCCTTGCCGGCAGCGGTGGCGGCTTCGATCAGGTTCGAGTGTGTGTCGGTAGAGGTGGCGATCAGCACGGCATCAATGCTGGGGTCGGCAATGATGTCTGCTGTGCTGCGCGCTTTGGCTCCGTAGGCGGCAGCCAGGGTTTCGGCTGCTGCGGGGACGAAATCCGAGATGGCTACCAGCTGGCTTTGCGCGTTGGCGGCAATGCTTTTGGCGTGTACGTTGCCGATGCGGCCTGCGCCGAGTAAACCTACTTTGATCATGTTGTTTCCTAAAAATGGACGGGGTGAGTGAAGCTGTGGTGTGGATGAGGCCCGAGGCTCAAACCGTGAAAGCAGTTTTGAAGGCTTGCAGTGCCAGTTCGGGGTCGCCCGAGGCAAAGGCCTCCATGCCGACGGGGCCGCGGTAGCCCATGGAAAGCAGTGCCTTGGCCACACCTGCGTAGTTGATTTCGCCCGTGCCCGGCTCCATGCGGCCTGGTACGTCGGCCACTTGCACTTCGCCAATCCAGGGCAGGCAGCGGCGGCAAAGTTCAATCAAATTGCCCTCGCCGATTTGTGCGTGGTACAGGTCCAGATTGAGCCGCAGGCGCGGGTGGTTGACTGCGGATACCAAGGCCAGCGTGTCTTCGGCCCGGCCAAACGGCACACCAGGGTGGTCCACGGGCAGATTGAGGTTTTCCAGGGTGAACACCACGCCTTCCTCGTCGGCCAATTCGGCGATGCGGGTCAGGGTGTCACGCGCTTTGAGCCACATGGCACCGGTAATCACTTCGCAAGGTGTTACCGGCAAGCCGCCTTCGCCCAAGCCTGTGCCGTGCAGGTTCAACCGAGCTACCCCCAGGCGTTTGCCAATCTGTGCGGTCTCGCGCGCCGTGCGCAGTAGCTCTGCAGCGCCCTCGTCGTCCGTCAAGCGGCCGCGCAAATAGCCGTTCATGATCGAGAAGGTGGCGCCCGACTTTTCCAGCATGTTCAAGTCGTGGTCCGGCCAGTTCCAGAGACCGACCTGGAAGCCTAATTCGGTAAGACGCTTGACGCGCCATTCCATGGGTTTGTCGCGCCACAGCATTTCGGCGCATGCGGCAAGTTGAAAAGGTTGATGCATATGTTTCTCGTCTTTTGATTGGTTAAATAGTGCCGCCCAGTGAGCCTTCCAGTACGGCAAGCTCTTGGCCACCGGCCATCAGGTCCTGCAACTGTTCGGCGGTAATTTCCCCCCGGGTCGCGGTTCCCAGGGTCTTGCCCCGGTTGATGACGGTGAATCGGTTGCCCACGGCCATGGCATGGCGCACGTTGTGGGTGATGAAGATGACCCCGACCCCCAGCTTGCGCACACGGTCGATGGTGGCCAGCACATTGGCGGTTTGGCGCACGCCTAGGGCCGAAGTGGGCTCATCCAGAATCAGCACCTTGGCACCAAAATAAACCGCCCTGGCAATCGCCACGCACTGCCGTTCGCCGCCAGACAGCGTGCCCACCGCTTGCTCTGGTTCCCGCAACCGGATGCCCATACGTTGCATCTCGGCCATGGTGACCTCATTGGCATGTTTCACATCAAAGTGCTTGAACGGTCCCCAGCCTTTGGTGGGTTCCCGCCCCATGAAGAAATTGCGGGCAACCGACATCAGCGGAATCATGGCCAGGTCTTGGAACACTGTGGCAATCCCGGCGTTGATGGCTTCCCGTGGATTCCGCAGAATCATTTCCTGGCCGTTGACCAGCATGGTTCCATTGGATGGTGCATGGACCCCGGACATGATCTTGATGAACGTAGATTTGCCTGCACCGTTGTCGCCCAACAGGCAATGGCATTCACCGGCGTTAATGCTGAACGAGATGCCAGAAAGCGCAATCACGTTGCCAAATTGCTTTTCAATGCCCCGCATTTCGACCAAAGCTTGTACTGAAGTGCTCATATCAGCGCTCCCCTGTCACGCGCTTGCGAATGACGTTGTTGAAAAGAACCGCGACCAGCAGCATTCCGCCCAGAAATATCAAATACCAGTCTTGGTCAATGCGTGTGTAGGTCAGACCAATCATGACCATGCCGAAGATGATGGAGCCCAGAAATGCGCCTATCGCCGATCCATAACCACCCGTCAGCAAGCAGCCCCCAATAACTGCGGCAATGACGGCCTCAAACTCCTTTTGGAAGCCACGGCGCGCGTCGGTGGAGCCGCTGTCCAGCACGGTAATGATGGCCACCAGCGCGGCACACAGCGCGGCCAGCACAAACAGGCCGATCTTGACGTTGCGCACGGGAACCCCGGAGTTTTTGGCTGCAGTGGCATCGCCGCCAGAGGCAAATATCCAATTGCCCAGCGGGGTCCGCAGCAGCACCCAGGTGCCGAGTGCCGTCAAGGCAACGAACCAGACAATTTCTACCGGTATCCCTGTGACCATCACTTCGCCATTGGCAAACCGTGGAATCAGGCCCCGCTCACCCATCGCCACGAACAGGCCTTCAAATGCCTTGCCGCTAAATAGGCCGAGCAAGGCGCTGCCCTCTACGGCCTCGGTGACCCCGCGCAACTGTGTCGAACCACCGGTTGCCCACTTCAAACCCACCAGACTCAGGCCACGCAGTATGAAGAGGGAGGCCAGCGTCACGATAAAGCTGGGCAAGCCTGTGCCGATGACAATCCAGGCGTTGAGTGCGCCAATGGCGCCAGCCGCCAGCAGGGTGAGCATTACCGCAACGATGAGCGGGAGCTTGAACACCACGATGGCCGCCGAAAAAACAAGTCCGGCGAATGCAATCATGGACCCAATCGAGAGGTCGAATTCTCCACCGATCATCAGCAGGGCGGCACCTAGCGCAAGGATGCCCAATTGCGCAGCGGGCGTCATGAAGTTCACCACGCCCGCAAGGTTGAACATCACGGGGTCCGCAGTGAGCATGAAGAATGCGGTCACCAATATGAGGCCGGCGACGGCACCCAATTCGGGCCGCCTCACGAACTTTGAGAGTCCAGACATCGGCTTGAGCCGGTCGTCTGGCTTATTTTTTTCTGGGGATGTCATAGTGCCTTCTGAAAATGGAACGGTTAGCCCCTTGGATAGCCACCGTGGCGGGAGTTCAAGGGGCTTATGTGGT
>CANFZJ010000064.1 GCA_947451445.1 Comamonadaceae bacterium | reverse complement strand
GTAAACCGGACTTAGGGGCTGGCGGGCACCGGTTTCACTGGTAAAAACCGCTGCAACTCGTCGGGCAAGGCGGCATGCAGCACCACACTTTCACCGCTGGCGGGGTGGCTCAGCTGCAAACGCCAGGCGTGCAAAAACATGCGTTTGAGCCCCTGTTTCTGCAAGGCTTTGTTGGTTTCGAAGTCGCCATATTTATCATCTCCGGCAATGCAGAAGCCTTCGCTGGCCAGGTGCACGCGGATTTGGTGGGTGCGGCCGGTCTTGATGGTCACCTCCAGCAGCGTGAATCCGTCAAAATGCTGCGCGATTTTGACCAGGCTAAGCGAACGCATGCCGTCCGGATCGTCTTTGGCCACCACCTTGACCCGGCGTTCGCCGTTAGGCAGCAGGTACTTGTGTAACGGTTTGTCCAATACCTTTTTGTTGGCGGGCCAGCGCCCCAGCACCAGGGCTAGGTAGGTTTTGCCGGTTTCCCGTTCGCGAAACTGGTCTTGCAGGTGTTTCAGGGCGCTACGTTTTTTTGCCAGCAGCAAAATGCCCGAGGTTTCACGGTCCAGCCGGTGTACCAGTTCCAGAAAGTGGGCTTGGGGCCGGGCCATGCGCAGCTGCTCAATCACCCCAAAACTGACCCCGCTGCCGCCATGCACGGCCACGCCCGCCGGTTTGTCGATGGCCAGCAAGTGTTCGTCTTCCAGCAGGATCGGAAATTCGCGGGCTGGGGCATTCGGTGCGGCCATGGCGTCGGCTTTTTCGGCGGCTCGCTCTGAAATGCGTGTGGGTGGCAGCCGCACCACGTCACCGCCATTGATCCGGGTGTCGGCAGCTGCGCGGCCTTTGTTGACCCGGACTTCACCGCTGCGAATGATGCGGTAGACGTGGGTTTTGGGTACGCCTTTGAGGTGGCGCATCAGGAAGTTGTCTAGCCGTTGACCTGCGTCATCGGCGTCCACTGTAATGAATTTGACTTCAAACATGGGGGGTGCGTGGTTAGCACTTATAATATTTTTCACCAGCGTTGTGTTGTGTAAGTGCTTGATTCACCACAGTTTAGAGCACAGTACCCAAACGGCTTGCGCGGCACCCCCATTTCGGGCCTTTGGCCCTGTACGAGGGCGCTGTGTAAGTTGTGCACCTGCAGCGCTGCGAAGTCGATGCCACCCAAGGCGATCTGCTACACCCCTGAGCAACCATGGCTCTCGGTGACGGCAAACGCTCTAGGGGCGGGCTGACGCGATGGAAACACGGATACGGAATACCCCCCAACTTGCCGGTCTGCACCAATGCCTTATGTGTTGTGTCCAGTCCGCTCTACGGATCGAAGCGAGAACTCTTGTGTTGATGGTGATGATTCAAATCTTCAGGCGGTGGCTCATGGCCCCGCTTTTGGGGATGAAATCGCCTCTGGCGCATGCATACTATGCGCTACCAGCTATAAATTTGATAGCTTTTCAGCCCATCTGCCGCCCCGCTTTCCTTCTGCCACCCCCACTGTCACCCTGTGAGCCGACGCTCACCTAGTGCAGCTTGATTGTGGTTATTCCGCTTGTTTCCATGCGTTTGTTCAGGCATCAAAGGCCCGGCTTGGGCCGTATTGAATTGAACGATATTTCTGGACCGTTGACGGTCCAGTCAAAGGAAGCGCACCATGAAACGGATGCTGATTAATGCAACGCAGTCGGAAGAACGTCGGCTAGCGATTGTGGACGGGCAAAAACTGCTCGACTACGAAATTGAAATCGAGGGGCGCGAGCAGCGCAAGGGCAATATCTACAAAGCGGTCGTGACCCGTGTAGAGCCCTCGCTGGAAGCCTGTTTCGTCGATTACGGCGAAGACCGCCACGGTTTTCTGCCCTTCAAAGAAATCTCCAAACAGTATTTCGCCCAAGGCGTGTCTGCCAGCCAAGCGCGTATCCAAGACGCCATTCGCGAAGGCCAGGAGCTGCTGGTCCAGGTGGAAAAAGAAGAGCGCGGCAACAAGGGCGCGGCCCTGACGACCTTTGTGTCGCTGGCCGGCCGTTATGTGGTGCTGATGCCAAATAACCCCCGTGGTGGTGGCGTCAGCCGCCGCATCGAGGGTGAAGACCGCGCCGAGCTGAAGGAAAACATGGACCAGTTGGAATATCCCAACGGTATGTCCATCATTGCGCGCACCGCCGGTATCGGCCGCAGCGCCCCCGAATTGCAGTGGGATCTGAACTACCTGCTCAAGCTGTGGACCGCGATCGACGGCGCGGGCAAGGGCGGCAAGGGCGCCTTCCTGATTTACCAGGAATCCAGCTTGGTCATCCGTGCCATCCGCGACTACTTCAACCACGACATCGGCGACATCCTGATCGACACCGACGACGTGTACGAGCAGGCCCAGCAGTTCATGGCCCACGTCATGCCCGAACACGCTGCCCGTGTGAAGCGCTACCGTGACGATGCGCCACTGTTCAGCCGCTTCCAGATTGAGCACCAGATCGAATCGGCCTACGCCCGCACCGTACAGCTGCCTTCCGGCGGCGCCATCGTGATTGACCACACCGAAGCCTTGGTGTCGGTGGACGTGAACTCGGCCCGCTCCATCCGTGGTGGCGACATCGAGGAAACCGCCACCCGCACCAATCTGGAAGCCGCCGAAGAAGTGGCGCGCCAGATGCGTCTGCGCGACCTGGGCGGCCTGATCGTGATCGACTTTATCGACATGGAAGAAAGCCGTAACCGCCGCGACGTGGAAAACCGCCTGCGCGACGCGCTGCGCCAGGACCGCGCCCGTGTGCAGTTCGGCACCATCAGCAAGTTCGGCCTGATGGAAATGAGCCGCCAGCGCCTGCGTCCGGCGTTGAGCGAAGGCGCTTCGATTCCTTGCCCACGCTGCGGTGGTTCCGGCCACATCCGCGATACCGAAAGCTCGGCATTGCAAATCCTGCGCATCATCCAGGAAGAGTCGCTGAAGGACAACACCGCTTCGGTGATGTGCCAGGTGCCTGTCGATGTGGCTTCGTTCCTGCTGAACGAAAAGCGTACCGAAATCGCCAAGATCGAACTCAAGCAGCGCATCAACGTGCTGATGGTGCCCAACAAAACGCTGGAAACACCCAACTACAAGCTGGAACGCCTGAAACACGACGATCCGCGCCTGGACCATATCGAAGCCAGCTACAAAATGGCCGATGAGATCGACAGCGCCACCTCGGTCACGCGCCGCTCGCAAGAGCCGACCAACAAGCAAACGCCGGTCATCAAGGGCGTGCTGCCTGATGCACCTGCACCGCAAGCCATGCCCAAGACTCCAGTGTCTGCTCCTGCCCCTGTGGCCGCAGCACCGGCTCCCGTGGCGGCAGCATCGGTCGAAGCCGGCTTCTTTGGCTGGTTGAAGGGCCTGTTTGGCGCTGCGCCAGCACCCACTGTGTTGGCACCTGTGCCCGCGCCGCTGGTGACGGCCAAGCCCGAAGATGGCAAACGCGAACCCCGCAACCCACGTGGTGACGGTGCCAGCCGTGGTGGCCGTGGTGGTCGTGGTGGCCGCGACGAAGCCCCTGCTGAAGGCCAGGCGCGCAACGGTGGACGTGGTCCCCGCAATGCCGAAGGCCGCGACGCCCCAGAAGGCCGTCCAGAGCGTGGCCCCCGTAATGGGGCAGACCGCAATGCCGACCGTGCAGAACGCCCCGAAGCCCCGGCCCGTGCCGACGGCGCGCCTGAGGGCCGCAATGGCCGTGGTGGCCGTGGCCGTGGTGAGCGCCAGCAAGGCCCGCGCGACCGTTCCGAGACCGAAGTCCAGGCTTTGGTCCCTGCAAACGCGGACAACGCGGCGGTTGCCAATGTGGAAGTAACCGATCCTGAGTCGCGTCCTGAACGTGGCCCCCGCAATGCCGGCGAGCGTGGTGAACGCAGCCCGCGTGGTGGCCGTGGTGGCCGTGGCAACCGGGAAGAGGGTGCCCCAGGCCGTGACCGCCAGGACGAGCCCCGTCCCGACCTACGCGAACCCCGTGATGCCCAACCAGCATCCCAAGGTGAAGCCGTGGCCGATGCAGTCCGTGTTCCTCGCCCAGAGCGTGAGCCACGTGCCGAACGTGAACCACGTGCCGAACGTGAACCACGTGCAGAGCGCGAGCCCCGCGCTGAACGTGAGTCCCGCATGGACCGTGAACCGGCCGAGCGCCCAGAGCGTCCTTCGTACTTTGCCGCTGCCCAGCCGGTGGTCGCAGAGGCCGATGCAGCCGCGCCCGTCGCCGCTGAACGCAACGAGGAACCCCGTGCCGAGGGCGACGAACCCCAGCGCCGTGAAAAGCGCTCGCGGGACCGCTATGGCCGTGACCGCAAAGACCGTGCGCCCCGTGATGCATCGGGCGAGCCAGCGGCTTTTGTGCCCAATCCGGTGGAACCTGCTGCCGAGTCTTTGGTAGAGCGGGCTGCAGTCATGGTGGCGGCTCCCGTCGTCGCTGAAGTGGCTCCTGTGGCTGTCATCAGTGCTCCGGCTCCCGTACCTGCGGCTCCGGCGCCCGTACCTGCGGCTCCGGCACCCGTGGCCGTGCCTGCCAAGACAGCGCCTTTTGCCTTGCCGATTGCCGAGCTGGACCAACTGGCCCAAAGCTCTGGTTTGCAGTGGGTGGGTACATCGCCTGACCGCGTGGCTGCGGTGCAAGCGGCCATTGCAGCAGAACCCGTGCCTGTACGTGTGCCACGCATTCGCCCGATCGTGGTGGCTGCCGAGCCAGAACCCCTGGTGATGGTGGAAACCAAGCGCGATCTGCGCAACATGGACTTGCCGTTCTAAGGCGCGTGCCCCTCTCAAAAATGGACCTTCGGGTCCATTTTTTTTGCCTGATGTTTGGCGCACTGTTGCGCTGCCCAGGTTGAGACCGACCCCGCTCGCCCCCCTATCGGCCGAATGGATCGCCTCAAAATGCAGCGGCTTCGCCTAAACCATGGTGGATTCGTTGCTGGAAAATAACGGTCAAATAGGCCGCCAGCGCATATTAAATCTGCGGTGGCAGCTATTAAAACAGGAGCGCGGCTCTTACAGCTTGGCCAGTTGCCGGTAGGCGTCTTGTTCGGCTTCGGTGTCGCTGCGCAGGGCGGCCAGGGTGGCCAGGGCGCGCCAGGCGTTGCGGCGCAGGCCGGTGTCGTCTAGCTGGGGGGTCGACTGGCCCAAGAGCAGCTGGGCTTTGCCCCAGAGTTGGTGGCGCATGCAAACCATGCCCGCCAAGTACTGCAGTTGGGCGTCGCGCGGATGTCGCTGTTGGGCGGCTTCGATGCGGTGCAGCCAAGGCAGGTCCAGTGGGCTGTCTGCGCTGGAGAAGCTGGCCTCCAGGGCGCGTACCAGTTTCAGGCTGTAGGCGTGTTGCTGGTCGGGCGGGGCCAGCACCATCTGTTCCCAGATGGGCAGCAGCCACTGGCGGGCCAGGCTGGCATCGCCTTGCAGGTTGGACAGGCGCTGGGCGGCCTGGGTGGCGACTTCGGGCAGCAGGCGTTCGGCGTGTTCCAGTTCGTCCCAGGCACGTTGCAGCTGGGCGGGGTCGTGCGCAGCGTTGACCAGCTCCAGTGCCAGGCCGCGCAGAATGCTCTGCGCCGCAGCGGGCGAGAAGGCGCGGTGCTTGGCCAGCAGGCGGGCGGTTTCCAGGGCGGGCAGGGTTTGGCGGGCCAGCCGGGTGGCTTTCAGGCGGGCGCGCAGGGCCAGGGTGCGGCGGGATGCGCCGACGGGCAGGGCGTCCAGCCACTGCAAGGCAGCGTCGGCGTCGCGGTCGTCCAGCGCCCAGCGGGCGGCACGCAGCTGCACGCCTTCGCGGGTTTCTTGGCTGTCCTGGGAATTGCGTTGGGCGGTGTTGTCCAGCGCCAGCTGCAGGTGGGTGTCGCGGGTGGCGTGGTCTTGCAGGGACTGGGCGCTTTCGGCGGTGATCAGGTGCGCTAGGGCGCGCAGCTTATCGCCGTGGGCCATAGGGTGGCCGCTGGTGAGCAGGGCGTTTTCTTGGCGCAGGGCGATCTCTGCCGCTTTGCGGGCGCGCAGAAAGCGGCCGGCCAGCAGGTGGGAATAGGCGTCCAGCAGAGCGGCGTGGGCGGCGCGCTCTTTTTGCTGCAGCCGCCAGCGCTGGGCCTGCTGTGGCATGGCAAACAGGGCGGTGAGCCCTTTCAGAGCCAGGTGCAGGGCGATGAACAGCAGCGCGGTCAGCAGCAGCACCAGGTTCAGCGACAGATCGACCCGGTAGGGCGGCCAAAACACAGTGACCGTGCTGTGGTTGCTACCGGCCAGCAGGGCCACCGCCACCGCTGCGGCAAACAGGGCCAATAACCATGCAATTGCACGCATCGCTATCTGCCCGCCGCTGCAGTGGCCAAGGCGGCCAGGGTTTCATCGACGCGGGGCAGCTCGGAGGTTTTCATCTGGGTTTGCACCTGCTGCAGCAGCCCGGCGGTGGTCTGGGTCTTGCGCGAAGTCGGGTCGAAGTATTTGTTCAATGCACCGCTGGCGGCGGCGAGGTCGGCGCGTGCGGATTCCAGCTGCCGTGCCAGCAGGCCGAGCCGGGCATTGAGCAGCTTGAGCTTGAGATTTTCGCGCAGGAAGAAGGTTTGCTCGGGCGACAGCAGGGCCGCTTCGGGCTGCTCGATGCGGCTGACGCGCAGCAGCTTGCGGGCCTCCTGGCGCACCACGTCCAGGCCGCGCTGCCACCAGTCGCTGGCAACGGACGGGCTGGCGGTGGCACCTGCACCGACGGCGGCGGCGCTGACCACGGCGTTGGCCGCAGGCAGTTCGTCTACCTGGCGCACCAGCTCGTCCAGCTTGATGAGCAGGCCGGGGGTGTCCGTGGTGCTCGCGGCCTTGGTGCGGTCGGTGTCGTGGGCGATGGCGCGCTGCAGCGGGGCCAGGCGGGGCTGGGCGGCGCGGGCGATGCGTTCGTCGGCGGTTTTCAGGGCGGCCAGCAGGGGTTCCACGCTGCCGGTCAGCTGGGCCTGCTGCTGGGCGAGGCGGATGGCGGATTCGATATCGACCACCAGGTTTTCATCGCGTGAACGCGACAGACTTTGGATCAGCCCTTCCAGCTGGGCCCGCTGCAGGGTGGTCTCGTTGGCGCGGGCGTCGGCTACGGCCTGGTGGGCGGCAGTTTCACGGGCCAGGTCTTGGGCCTGCTGGGCAATGGTGCGGGCTTCTACGGATTGGGCACCGGCGTCGGCGCTTTGGCGGGCCAGGTGTTCCTGGATGCTGGACAGCTTTTGCCACAGCATGCCGCTGCTGAGCAGGGCCAGCACGGCGACGGCGCCCAGGAACCACACCAGGGTGGGGGCGCTTTTGGCAGGGGGTGTGGTGGGTACTGGAGGCTGCTCGGCGTTCATGCCTGTGATTCTATCGACGCCACTATGTCGGCCAGCAGGGGGCGTGACCCGCAAACAACACCAAAACCCACGTCCCGGGCCGCCTGGGCGATGCGCGGGTGGGTGGCCAGCGCCCGTGCTGCAGTGAAGTTCTGGCCGGGCAGGCTGGCTTGCAGGTGGGCGACCGCTTCGGAGCTGCTGAACAGCCACACGCTGCCGTCGCTGCAGGCCTGCTGGGCCAACAGGGTTTGGCCGGGCGTGAAGCGCGGCGGGTGGCGTTCGTAGCTGACCACGGTGTCCACCTGCGCACCGGCGGCCAGCAGTTGGTCGGTGAGCCAGCTGCGCCCGGTGCTGGCCCCGGTGGGGTCGCTGCCGCGCACCACCAGCACCCGGCTGCCCGGCTGCACGCTGGCGGCGACGATGTGCCAGAGGGCTTCGGAGTCGAACTGTCCGGCGGCTGCGTCGGGGGCGTCGATGTGCAGGGGCGATACCCCAGCCTGGCGCAGCGCGGCGTGGGTGCCGGGGCCGGTGGCCCATGCTCTTGTTTTTATAGCTGCTTGCGCATGTTCCAATTGCGCTGGTGCCGTATTTTGTGCATAAAAGTGGCTGGCGGCGTTGCCGCTGACAAACATCACCGCTTGGTAGTCGGCCAGGTGTTGCAGGGCGTCTTGCACCGGCTGCGGGTTGGCGGCGGGGCTGATTTCAATCAGCGGCAGGGCGACGGCGTCCAGCCCGTGGTGGTGTAGCGCGGTGACCCAGCGCAGCGCGTCTTGCGCGGGCCGGGTGACGATGACCCGTTTAGCTTGCACCGCCCGCACCGCGTGACTGTAGTTGCGCGGCCACCTGTTCGCCCAGGGCGGTAGCGCTGGCCAGGTCCGTCACGGCAGCCTGGGCGCTGGCGGTGACCAGCGGCGCGGGCTGGTCGGCATTGCCCCAGGCGGCGTTGATCTGTAACTGGCGGCCCTGCCAGGTCGCAAAAGCGGCCAGCGGCATGGAGCAGCTGCCGCCCATGCTGCGGCTGACGGCGCGCTCGGCGGCCACGGCCTGCCAGGTGGCGGTGTGCGCCAGCGGGGCCAGCGCGGCGACCAGGTCGGCCCGGTCGGCGCGGATCTCGATGCCTAAAGCGCCCTGGCCCGCTGCGGGCAGCATGGCGTCAGGGGTAAAACGGCTGCGGATGCGTTCGGCCAGCCCCAGGCGCATCAGCCCGGCACTGGCCAGCACGATGGCGTCGAATTGGCCCTCGTCCAGCTTGCGCAGCCGGGTGTCCAGGTTGCCGCGCAGGGGTTCGATCCGCAGGTCGGGCCGTAGCGCGCGCAGCAGCACGGTGCGGCGCAGGCTGGAGGTGCCGACCACGCCGCCCTGGGGGACATCGGCCAGCGTGGCGTAGCGGGGCGATACAAAGGCGTCGCTGGGGTCTTCGCGCTCCATCACGCAGGCCAGGGCAAAGCCCTCGGGCAGGTCCATCGGCACGTCTTTCAGCGAATGCACGGCGATGTCGGCGCGGCCTTCTTCCAGCGCCACTTCCAGCTCTTTGACAAACAGACCCTTGCCGCCGACCTTGCTCAGCGAGCGGTCCAGAATCTGGTCGCCCTTGGTGGTCATGCCCAGCAGCGTGACCTGGTGGCCCTGCAGCTGCAGCAGGTGTTGGACATGTTCGGCTTGCCACAGGGCCAAACGGCTTTCGCGTGTGGCGATAACGATACGTAGGGATGGAGTGCTCACACTGGTAACCAATTGGTAATGGGAAAGGCCCTGCAAGAGGGGAGTCGGATGCTAGCATGGGCATGGACCGGTCATTCCTTCTCGCAAACCCAGAAAGTACACGCATGTCAACGGCAGAATCCCCCAGCGCCAGCCCCGCCAAACGCACTCCCGCCAGCGCCGTCAAAGCCGCGCCCACGCCCCGCGCCAAAGACAACGAGCGTCCGCTGGTGGAAGACATTCGCCTGCTGGGCCGTATTTTGGGTGACGTGATTCGGGACCAGGAAGGGGTGGCCGCGTTCGAGTTGATCGAGCAGGTGCGCAAGCTGTCGGTGGCCTTTCGCCGCGACGCCGACGCCGAGGCCGACAAGGCGCTGAAAAAGCTGCTCAAGGGTCTCAGCGGCGACCAGACGGTCAGCGTGATGCGCGCCTTCACCTACTTCAGCCACCTGGCCAACCTGGCCGAAGACCGCCACCACATCCGCCGCCGCGCCGTGCACGAGCGTGCGGGCGACACCCAAGAAGGCAGCATAGAAGTGGCGCTGGCGCGCTTGCGCTGGGCGGGTATAGCTACTAAAACCATAGCGCAGACGCTGGCCAACAGCTACGTGGCCCCGGTGCTCACCGCCCACCCCACCGAAGTGCAGCGTAAAAGCATCTTGGACGCCGAGCGCGACATCGCCAAGCTGCTGACCGTGCGCGATGAAGTGCGCGCCCGCACCCTCAGCGGCGCCAAAGACGCACTGGCCGCGCGCGAACTGGCCGCCAACGAGGTGCAGCTGCGCGCCCGCGTGATGCAGCTGTGGCAAACCCGGCTGCTGCGCAAGTCCAAGCTGACCGTGGCCGACGAGATCGAAAACGCGTTGAGCTACTACGAGTCCACCTTTCTGCGCGAGATTCCCAAGCTGTACGCCGAGCTGGAAGGCGCTTTGGGCAACCACCCTGTGCACAGCTTTCTGCGCATGGGCCAGTGGATTGGCGGCGACCGGGACGGTAATCCCAACGTCAGCGCGCAAACCCTGGAATACGCGCTGCGCCGCCAGTCCGACGTGGCGCTGCGCCACTACCTGACCGAGGTGCACTTTTTGGGCGGCGAGCTGTCGTTGTCGGGCGGTCTGGTGGGCATGACGCCCGAACTGCTGGCCCTGGCCCACAGCTCGCCTGACACCAATGTGCACCGCAAAGACGAGCCCTACCGCCTGGCCTTGACCGGCATGTACGCCCGCCTGGCCGCCACACTCAAAGACCTGACCGGCGGTGACGCGGCCCGCCATGCCGTGGCCCCGCAGAACGCCTATGTGTTGGCCGAGGAGTTTTTGGCCGACCTGCGCACCATCGAAGCTTCGTTGCTGGCCAACCACGGCGCAGCGTTGACCGCGCAGCGCCTGCACCCCCTGATCCGTGCGGTCGAGGTGTTCGGCTTTCATCTGGCCACGGTGGACTTGCGCCAAAGTTCCGACAAACACGAAGAGGTGGTGGCCGAGCTGCTGTCCGTGGCGCGGATCGAGCCCGGTTATTCCGCCCTGGACGAAGCCGCCAAGCGCACGCTGTTGCTCGGCCTGCTGAACGACGCCCGCCCGCTGCGCGTGGTGGGGGCCCAGTATTCCGAGCACGCCTGCAAAGAAATCGCGATTTTTGAGATGGCCCTCGACTGCCGCGCCCGCTTTGGTGCGCAGGCCATTCGCCACTACATCATCAGCCATACCGAAACAGTGAGCGACTTGCTGGAAGTGCTGCTGCTGCAAAAAGAAGTGGGCCTGATGCACGGCACTTTGGACAGCAAGGCCACCAACGACCTGATCGTGGTGCCACTGTTTGAAACCATCGAAGACCTGCGCAACGCCGCGCCCATCATGCGCGACTTCTACGCCCTGCCCGGTGTGGCCGAGCTGGTGCAGCGCAGCGGGGCCGAGCAGGACATCATGCTGGGCTATAGCGACAGCAACAAGGACGGCGGCATCTTCACCAGCAACTGGGAGCTGTACCGCGCCGAGATCGCGCTGGTCGAGCTGTTTGACCAGTTGTCCAACAGCCACAACATCACCCTGCGCATGTTCCACGGCCGGGGCGGCACGGTGGGGCGTGGCGGTGGTCC
>CANFZJ010000063.1 GCA_947451445.1 Comamonadaceae bacterium | reverse complement strand
TTCGCCTTGCCGTGCTACAGCACTGTCTGCGGCTTCACGCCTAGACAGAAATGATTTGGAAATGGAATGAGCATTAAAAGTAGCTTCAGCGCATGCTGGTATTGCGCTGGTAGCTATTTATTTTGACAAGTCACCCAGCGGCGTCTACACGGTTGAGGGCACTTCTAGAAATTCAATTTTCGGGATGCAGAGCAAGGCGCCCGGAACGCAAGACACCGGAGTGCACTTCAGCAATCACCCGTGGTGACGCGGGGCAGGCAAAAAGCCTACCATCCGGCGTCCATTCACCGGAGCCCCACCATGACCCAAGCCCACGGCTACGCCGCCACCTCTGCCAGCACACCGCTGGCCCCCTTCACCTTTGACCGCCGCGAACCCGGCCCGCAAGACGTGGCGCTGGACGTGCTTTTCTGCGGCGTCTGCCATTCCGACCTGCACACCGCACGCAACGAATGGGGCAACACCGTCTATCCCGCAGTGCCAGGCCATGAAATTGTGGGCCGGGTCACCGCCGTGGGCGGCCTGGTCAGCAAGTTCAAGGTGGGCGACACCGTGGGCGTGGGCTGCATGGTGGACAGCTGCCAGCAATGCGCACCCTGCACCGACGGCCTGGAGCAGTACTGCGACAACGGCTTTACTGGCACCTACAACGGCCACATGTTCGGCAACGGCCCCAATACCTATGGCGGCTATTCCAGCCACATGGTGGTACGCGAGTCGTTTGTGCTGCACATCAGCCACGCCGATGCCGACCTGGCCGCCGTCGCGCCGCTGCTGTGCGCGGGCATCACCACCTATTCGCCGCTGCGGCAATGGAAGGTCGGCCCCGGCCACAAGGTCGGCATCGTCGGCCTGGGCGGGCTGGGCCACATGGGGGTGAAGATTGCCGCCGCCATGGGCGCGCACGTGGTGCTGTTCACCACCTCGGAGGGCAAACGCGCCGACGCGCTGCGCCTGGGGGCCAAGGAGGTGGTGGTGTCCAAAAACGCGGCGGAGATGGCCGCGCACGCCAACAGCTTCGACTTCATCCTGAACACCGTAGCCGCATCGCACAACCTGGACGCTTTCATGGCGCTGCTGAAGCTGGACGGCACGATGACCCTGGTCGGCGCGCCCGACAGCCCGCACCCCTCGCCCAATGTGTTTGGCCTGATCATGAAGCGCCGCCGCCTGGCGGGCTCGCTGATTGGCGGCATCCGCGAAACGCAGGAGATGCTGGACTTTTGCGCCCAGCACGGCATCGTGTCGGACATCGAGCGCATCCGCATGGACGAGGTGGAAGCCGCCTACACCCGGATGCTGAAAAGCGATGTGAAATACCGCTTTGTGGTGGACATGGCCACGCTATAACTTCAATAGCTGCCAGCGCAGGTACCACCTGCGCTGGATGGCTATTTAACGGTTATCTTCAAACTTGCGGTGGCCTTCGCCATGGCCGCGTCCATGGCCCTTGTCACGGCCACCGCCATGGTTGTTGTCGCCACGGTCGTCGTCACGGCGGCCCGGCCCATGCTCAAAGCCATCGGGGCGGCCTTGCTGCATCTGGGGTGGGCGCTGGCCACCGCGCTGGCCATCCCACCAGCGGTTTTGCTCGTTCACCTGCACAAAATACACCGGACGGCCACACGCGTTGTAGTGGCCGCAGTGCTTGGCCCAGTTCTTGGCGTGGCCTGGCGGCACATACAGGTACAGCGGAGGCTGCTGCACCGGAGCGCGCTGGATGAGAACCGGCTGGGCGTACAGCACGGGCGGCGGTGGGTTGCTGCCAAAGGTGATCTGGCCGTACACACCAGGGGCGATGCTGGCACCCACCGTGCCGTTCAGGTAAATGTTTTGGGCCTGTGCCGCGCCGGCCGCAGCCAGCAACAAGAGTGAGGCGGTACGCAGGATGCGGAGTTTGGAAGAAATCATGGGGGCTGGAAGGTGAATAGGACTTACGCAACGCCTGACTGGCGGCCCTGCGGGCCTTCAGGCGGTCGTTGCGTAAGTCCTGGTGGAAAAAAGTGTCCAACCTTAACGCAGCGCCCCCCGGGCCGGACGACACGGCTGGGCACACGGCACCGAATGCTATTTATTTAATAGCTACCCACGCACATTGCGTATGCGCCAAATGCCTATTGGGCTAAAAACCCGTTATTCACCGTCCAGCAGCCCTTCTTTCACCGCCAGCCGCACCAGCCCGGTAATGTCGGCAACACCCAGCTTGGCCATGACGCGGGAGCGGTAGGTTTCCACGGTTTTGGCGGACAGGCTGAGGGTGTGGGCGATGGCGGCGCTGGGCTGGCCGCGTACCACCAGGTTGAGCACCTGGCGCTCGCGTTGCGACAGGGTGTGCAAGGGCTCGGGCGGGGCATCGGCGGCGGCGGGCAGCAGGGCTTCTTTGGCGATCTTTTCGATCTCCGGGCTCCAGTAGTGCAGGCCGCAGCAGGCCTGGCGCAGAGCGGTAACCACCTCGGCCCCGCTGGCCCCCTTGAGCACGTAGCCGATGGCGCCCATGCGCACCGCGTCCATCACCTGGCGCGGCTGGGCCATCATGCTCAACACCACCACGCGGGTGGCTATTTTGCGGCGCTGCAGCTCGGCCAGCAGCTCGTGGCCCGAGCGCTCGCCCAGCGACAAATCAAGCAACACGCAGTCGGGCGGGGCGCGCAGGATGTCTTGCAGCGCGGTGGGCAGATCGCCGCTTTCGCCCACCACGCAGAAGCCAGACGGCTCCAGCAAGGCACGCAGGCCTTCGCGCAGGATGGCGTGGTCATCGACCAAATACACACTGTCGCTCATGGTGAATAGCTCAGTTCGATCACGGTGCCGCAGCCATCGCTGCCCGCACGGGCGCTGAGAATGGCGCCGATGGCCTGGGCACGTTCGCGCATGCCGACCAGGCCCAGATGGCCGGGTTTGAGGGCCCGGCCCAGCGGACCCAGGCCGATGCCATCGTCTTGTACGGCCAGGCGCAGGCCCCACACGCCCAGGGGCTCGATGGCGATGCGCAGGTGCTGGCATCGGGCATGGCACAGGGCGTTGGCCACGGCTTCGCGGGCCACCATAAAGACGGCGTACTCCACCTCGGGGCTCCAGCGCCGGTCGGCCATGGCGGGCGGCAGTTGCAGCGTAATGGCCACCGCCGCGTGGTTGGCGGCCTCGGCCTGGACTTCGTTGTCCAACGCCACCCCCAGGCCCAGCTCTTGCAGCAGCGGCGGGCGCAGCTCCACCAGCACCTGGCGCACTTCACGCATGCCCCGGTCGATCATGCCGGAGACGCGGGCCCAGCTTTGGGCGATGGCCGGTTGCGGACTGGGTGGCAGCTGGGCGTGCAGCGCATCGACAGAAATGCGCAACGTGGTCAGCGTCTGGCCGAGTTGGTCGTGCAGCAACTGGGCCAGCCGCTGGTTGGTTTGCTGTTCGGCGTCCATCAGCTGGCGCGACAGGGCGGACAGCTGTTCGCGGTAGTGCTGCAGCGCCTGCTCGGACTCGACGCGCTCGGTCACGTCGCGGGCAGTCAAGGTGAACAGCAGGTCGCCGTTGACATGGGTTTGCGAGGCCGAGGCCTCCAGGTGCAGCGTGGCCCCGTCCACGCGCTGGCCGGACAGGGTGCACACCGTGCCAATCAGCTTGGGCAGGTCGGCATGGGGCAGCACGTCGGCCAGCGGCAGGCCCAGCAACTGGGCGGCGCTGCGGCCAAAGATGCGCTGGGCGGCGGGGTTGGAGAACACCACGCAGGCCTGCGCGTCCAGGCCCAAAATAGCGTCGCTGGTGGTGCTGACAATCGCCGACAGCAAGGCCTCGCTGTCGCGGATTTTCTGCTCGGCCAGACGGCGGTCACTCAGGTCACGGGCGACCAGCACCACGGCCACCACCGCGCCGCTTTCGTCGTGCTGGGGGTACAGCAGCAGGTTGCACCAGAAGCGGCTGCCGGGCTGGCGCGGCAGCCAGCCCTCGTGCTCCATACGTTTGCCTGCGGCGGCCCCGTCCAGCAGCTGCTGCAGCAGGCCGGGCTCTGGCAGAGACAAAAAGTCTGGCAGGGCATTGCCCAGCACGCTCAGGGCCGTCAAGCCGAACAGGGTTTCGGCGTTGCGGTTCCAGCTTTGCACCCGGCCAGTGGTGGACAGCTGCAGCATGGCGATGTCCACGGCCGCGTCCACCAGCAGGTCTACCTGCTGCTTGGCGGCGCGGGCGGCGGTCTGGGCGCGCATTTCTTCGCTGATGTCGCTGTGCGTGCCCAGGTAGCCGATGAAGCTGTCACCGTCATACAGCGGGGTGGTGTACCACTGCACCCAGGCCAGGCGGCCGTCGCGGCGCAGCTGCACGCCACGCCCCTGCAGGGCAATGCGCTCGGTACGCATGCGGTGCAGCGACTGGTTCACGCTGTCGGCCTGGCCGTACAGAATCCACAGCCCGACGGGCGAACGGCCCACCGCCTCGTCGGCACCAAAACCGGTCATCAGCTCGCTGGCGTGGTTCTGGTAGGCCACCTTGAAGTCGGCGTCGTACAGCACCACGCCGGTGGGCATTTCACGCAGCAACTGCCACACCCGTTTGCTGTTGGAAAGCACCACGGCCTGGGCCTGGTCTTCGCCGCGCTGGTCCAGCAAATCGGCCGCCACCAGCCAACGCCAAACGGCGCCCATACCAAAGCGCGGATCGGACTGCACCACATCTTCGCTGGCGTGGTCGGTAGGTAGATAGAACTGTTCTGGCATGGGCTGGATTGTCGGGGCAGCAAGCGGCGGACTCGTCAGGGATACCGATAGTACGGGTGTCAAACTTTCCCGACATACCGCTGCGCGCATCGTCCCTACCATCGCCGCAGTCCACTACCCCAGTCCAAACCTATGCCAAACGTTCCTCCGCTCAACATCCCTGCCGACGCCGCCATCGCCCAGCCCTCGTTCCTGATGGGCGTGGCCACGGCGTCCTACCAAATCGAAGGTGCTGCCGACGAAGACGGCCGCCTGCAGTCCATCTGGGACACCTACTGCGACGAGCCCGGCCGGGTGCTGAACGGCGACCACGGCGACGTGGCCTGCGACCACTACCACCGCTGGGAGGCCGACACCGACCTGATCGCCAGCCTGGGCGTGGACGCTTACCGCATGTCCATCGCCTGGCCGCGCGTGATGGACGAAAAAGGCCGCCCCAATGCCAAAGGCATCGCCTTCTACAAACACCTGCTGGACCGCCTGAACGCCAAGGGCATCCAAACCTACGTCACCCTGTACCACTGGGATCTGCCCCAGCACCTGCAAGACCGGGGCGGCTGGGCCAGCCGCGAAACCGCCTACGCCTTTGCCGACTACGCCGATCTGATGACCCGCGAACTGGCGGGCAAGGTCACCGCCTGGGCCACGCTGAACGAGCCCTGGTGCTCCGCCTTCCTGGGCTACGGCATCGGCCGCCACGCGCCCGGCGTGACCGACCTGCGCCAAACCACGCAAGCCCTGCACCACCTGCTGCTGGGCCACGGCCTGGCACTGGCCAAAATCAAAGCCAACGACCCGAAAGCCAAGCGCGGCATCGTCTGCAACACCGGCGTATTTGGCCCCCGCCACGACACGGCTGCCGACAAGGACGCGACCTACCTGGCCTATGTGCAGCAAAACTACTGGGTGTTCGACCCACTGATGCTGGGCAGCTACCCGCAAGACCTGTTCCGCCTGTGGCCCGGCTGCGAGCCGCTGGTGCTGCCCGGTGACATGGACACCATCGCCACCCCGATGGACTTTCTGGGCATCAACTACTACTTTCGCACTGAAATCGAGTCCGACGGCAAGGGTGGCTACCAGGAAGCCCCCCACGACAACCCGGTGGAACGTACGCAAATGGGCTGGGAGATCTACCCCCAGGGCCTGACCGAGATACTGGTGGACTTCAACGCCCGCTACCCCGACATGCCACCGGTCTTTATTACCGAAAACGGCATGGCCAGCGACGACAGCGTAGGCGCAGACGGCGGCGTAGCCGACCCCCAGCGCATCACCTTCCTGGAGCGGCATCTGATGGCCGTCAACACCGCCATGGCTGCGGGCGTGGACGTGCGCGGCTACTTCATCTGGTCACTGATGGACAACTTTGAATGGGCCTACGGCTACGAACGCCGCTTTGGCATCACCCATGTGGACTACACCACCCAGGTACGCACTTTAAAACACAGTGGTCTGGCCGTACAAGGGTATTTACAGGCGCGCAAACAACGCCCACAACGCTAAATTGATCCCCCTGCATGCCGGTTCGCCGACATGCGCACTTCCCCCTGGGCCTAGGCCCGTATTGAAAAAAACTGGAGACAACATGCAACACCACACCCGCACTGCACTGGCTAGCGCCGTCGCTGCTTTGGCCCTGCTGGCCGCCACTGGCGCTCACGCGCAAAACAAGGCCGAGGTCATGCACTGGTGGACCTCGGGCGGCGAATCGGTCGCCGTACAAGAGCTGGCCAGCGCGTTCACCAAAGCCGGTGGCGTGTGGGTGGATTCGGCCGTGGCCGGTGGCGAAAACGCCCGCGCAGCGGCCATCAACCGCATCGTCGGTGGCAACCCGCCCACGGCTGCCATGTTCAACACCTCCAAGCAGTACCTGGACATCATCAACGAGGGCATGCTCAACGACATCGACGCCGTGGCCGCCAAAGAAGGCTGGGACAAGATGCTGCCCGCGCCCATCATCAGCAGCATCAAGATCAACGGCCACTACTACGCCGCGCCAGTCAACATCCACATGCCCAGCTGGTTCTGGTATTCCAAGCCCGCATTTGCCAAGGCCGGCATTGCAGCCGAACCCAAAACCCCTGACGAGCTGTTTGCCGCACTGGACAAGCTCAAGGCCGCAGGCCTGGTGCCGCTGGCGCTGGGTGGCCAGGGCTGGCAGGAATACATCACCTTCTACAGCTGGATGGCACATGCCGGTGGCAGTGACATGTACCTGAAGTTCTTCAAGGACCGCGACGCCGCCACCATCAACAGCCCCGCCTTCCGCAAGGTGCTGACCGACTTCAAGCGCCTGAAGGCCTACACCGACGCAGGCTCCCCCGGCCGCAACTGGAACGACGCCACCAGCATGCTGATCACCGGCAAGGCAGGCATCCAGATCATGGGCGACTGGGCCAAGGGCGAGTTTGCCAACGCCAAGCAGACCGCAGGCAAGGACTTTGGCTGCTTCCCCGGCTTTGGCCCCAAGTCGCCGTACATCCTGGCCGGTGACGTGTTCGTCTTCCCGCGGACCAAAGATGCCAACGCCATCAAGGCGCAGCAGATGCTGGCCACGTCGATGACCTCGGCCGCCACCCAGGTCGCGTTCAACAACAAAAAGGGCTCCATCCCCATCCGCACCGACGTGGACAGCTCGCAAATGGACGCCTGCGCCCAGACCGGCCTGACCATCATGAAGGACAAGACCCGCCACCTGGCCAACCCCGACGCCCTGCTGCCACCCGACGTGGGCGGCGCGGTGCAAGACATCATCTCCAAATACTGGAACAACAACCAGTCGGTGGACGATGTAGTCAAGTCTTTGCAGAGCGCGATCAAAGGCTAGGTAGCATTCCGGAGTTATGCCCTCTCCCTCCGGGATAGGGCTAGGGTGAGGGCTCCCCGATTCCTGCTTTGCATCCGATAAGCACCCTCACCCCAACCCTCTCCCGCACGCGGGAGAGGGGGTAAGTCAGTCCCCTCTTTCGGCGTCTGCTCCATTTTTAATTTCCCGTCTAGGAGCCCCCATGGCCTCCCCTCCCCCCGCCCGGCGCACGCCCGGCAAGCGCCAGAACTGGGCGCTGAACTTCGCGCTGCTGCCGATGGTGGTCATCGTGCTGTGCTGCTACGTCGGCACGGTGCTGTGGTCTATCGGCGTGTCGTTGACCAATTCCAAAACCTTCCCCAGCAGCAAGTTCGTCGGCCTGGCGCAGTACGAAAAGCTGTTTGGCACCGAGCGCTGGTCGCTGTCGCTGCAGAACATGGCTGTTTTTGGGGTAGTTTTTGTCATCGCCTGCCTGGTGCTGGGCTTTTTGCTGGCCGTATTTATCGACCAGAAAGTGCGCGGCGAAGGCGTGCTGCGCACCATCTTTTTGTACCCCTACGCCATGAGTTTTGTGGCCACCGGCCTGGTTTGGCAGTGGATGCTGAACCCCGGCCTGGGCATCCAGGAGGCGGTGCGCCAGCTGGGCTTTCCCGACTTCACCTTTGACTGGATCATCACCCAGGACAAGGTGATGTACGCCATCGCCCTGGCCGCCGTGTGGCAGTCTGCCGGGCTGGTGATGGCGCTGCTGCTGGCCGGTTTGCGCGGGGTGGACGAAGAGCTGTGGAAGGCCGCCCGCATCGACGGCATCCCCGTCTGGCGCGTCTACCTCAGCATCGTGCTGCCCATGATTGCCCCCAGCATCGCCACCGCCACGGTGCTGCTGTCGCTGGGCGTCATCAAGGTGTTTGACGTGGTGGTGGCGATGACCGGCGGCGGCCCTGGCATTGCCAGCGAGGTGCCCGCCAAATTCATCATGGACTACCTGTTCAACCGCGCCAACATCGGCCTGGCGTCGGCCGCGTCGGTGGTGTTGCTGCTCACCGTGCTGGCCATGCTGCTGCCCTGGCTATACGCCAAGAACCGCATGGAAAAATCACAAAGCAAGGGACATTGAGCATGGCAACCACACTTTCCCCCAAGGTGCGCAACGTTCGCCCCCCACAACCCCTGTTCAGCCCTGCGCGCATCGGCATCTACGCCTTTTTGCTGCTCAGTGCGGTGTTCTTTTTACTGCCGCTGTACGTCATGGTGGTCACATCGCTGAAACCGATGGACGAAATCCGCCTGGGCCAGATCTTCGCCCTGCCCAGCCACCCCACGGTGGACGCCTGGGTGGCGGCCTGGTCCACCGCCTGCACCGGGCTGAAGTGCGAAGGCATCCAGGTCGGGTTTTGGAACTCGCTGAAGATCGTCATCCCCAGCGCCATTTTGTCGATCTTCATCGGCGCGCTGAACGGCTACGCCCTGGCCTACTGGCGCAGGCCGTGGGTGGGCTGGCTGTTCAACATCTTGCTGCTGGGGGCCTTCATTCCCTACCAGGTGCACATGTACCCGCTGGTGCGCGGGCTGTCGATGCTGGGCCTGTTCAGCACCCTGCCGGCCATCGTACTGGTACACACCATCTTTGGCATGCCGGTGATGACGCTGCTGTTCCGCAACTACTACGCCGCCCTGCCGGACGAGCTGGTGAAGGCGGCGCGCATTGACGGCGGTGGCTTCTGGCGCATCTTCTTCCAGCTGATGATCCCCATGTCTACCCCCATCATCATCGTGGCGGTGATCATGCAGGTCACCGGCATCTGGAACGACTTTCTGCTGGGCCTGGTGTTCGCCGGACGCGAGAACCTGCCCATGACGGTGCAGCTGAACAACATCATCAACACCACCACCGGCGAACGTTTGTACAACGTCAACATGGCCGCCACGATCCTTACCTCGTCGGTGCCACTGTTCATTTATCTGGTGTCGGGCCGCTGGTTTGTACGGGGCATTGCCGCCGGAGCCGTGAAGGGTTAAAGCCACCCCGTCACTCCCGCGCAGGCGGGAATCCAGTACGGCCGCCACTGAACAAAACGAAGAATCAAGGTTAATTTATGTCCAACGTCAGCATCCAACAACTCCATATCCGCCTAGGCAACAACGACATCCTGCAAAACATGAACCTGGAGGTGCAGGAGGGCGAGTTTCTGGTGCTGCTGGGCCCCTCGGGCTGCGGCAAGTCCACCCTGCTGCACACCATTGCCGGGCTGATCGACGTGTTTGATGGCGCCATCCAGATCGGTGGCGTGGACGTCACCTGGGCCGACCCCAAGGACCGTTCCATCGGCATGGTGTTCCAAAGTTACGCGCTCTACCCCACCATGACGGTGGAGCGCAACATGTCCTTCGGCCCCAGCATCAGCGGCATCCCCAAGGACGAAATCAATCGCCGGGTACAAAACGCCGCCAGCATGCTGCACCTGGGCCCGCTGCTGCAGCGCAAGCCGTCGCAGCTGTCCGGCGGGCAGCGCCAGCGGGTGGCGATTGGCCGCGCCCTGGTGCGCGACGCCGGGGTTTATCTGTTTGACGAACCGCTGTCCAACCTGGACGCCAAGCTGCGCAACGAGCTGCGCCGCGAGCTCAAGCAGCTGCACCACGACATCGGCAAAACGATGGTTTACGTAACCCACGACCAGACCGAAGCCATGACCCTGGCCACCCGCATCGCGGTGATGCTGGAGGGCAAGATCCAGCAAATCGGCACCCCCAGCGAGGTCTACGACCGGCCTGCCAACCGCTTTGTGGCGGGCTTTCTGGGCTCGCCCACCATGAACTTTTTTGAAGGTGAACTGGTGGCCGACAACGGCCGACTGCTGTGGCGCAACGCCGCGCTGGCGGTGGATGTCAGCGCCTATCCGTTTGCCAAAACACCCCAGAATGGGGAAAAAGCCGTGCTGGGCGTGCGCCCCGAACACATCGACCTGGTGGCCGGCGACCAACCCGCACTGGGCCAGGCCACCGTGACCCTGGCCGAGCCAATGGGGGCCAGCGTGGTACTGTGGCTGGACCTGGGCGGTACGGCCATGTCGGCCATCACCGAAAGCCACACCCCGCACCAGCGCGGCCACCACCTGGGCGTGCGGCTGGACCCACAGCGGGTGTCGCTGTTTGGCCTGGAGAGCGGGCAGCGGCTGTAACAGCATTTGCTACGCTATTGATAGCTGCTAGCGCACATTCCATCTGCGCTAGCGGCCTTAAATACCCTTAACACATGGTTTCCAGCCTGGGCCTGAACGCCCGCCGCTTCCTCGCCATGCTGATGCTGCAGGCCTTTGCCGTGGGCCTGTCCAGCATCTTCATCAACCTGTACATCTGGAACATCGACCGCTCGCTGCTCACCCAGGCCAGCTACAGCCTGGCGAGTTCGACGGCTATCTTGCTCAGCTTTCCGCTGTGCAGCCTGCACGCGCGGCGCACCAGTCCCATGGCCAGTTCACGGCTGGGGCTGCTGGTGTTCATGCTGGCCTATGGGGTGCTTCTGGTGCTGCAGGAGGACTGCGCCCGGCACGTGCTGCTGATCGGCGCACTGCAGGGGCTG